>NZ_JBSSFD010000002.1:0-254979 GCF_054062295.1 Lysinibacillus sp. TE18511 | reverse complement strand
TAAGATCCCTCAAAGACGATGAGGTAGATAGGTTCGAGGTGGAAGTGTGGTGACACATGGAGCTGACGAATACTAATCGATCGAGGACTTAACCATAATGTTTGAAACATTCAATGCACGTTTATCCAGTTTTGAAAGAACAATTTCTTTCAACCAAGGGTTTCAAGATACGATGTATATTGAAAGCCGAAGAGAGCTTCAAGACACAAGTAGTACAAGGAAGCAAACGAGTGAATGAGGGAGCGTACCTCTCTGTACGTGACCGATTGAGCGAGAGAAGCTGACGCAGTAATACGCCGTGTATTGGAGGTCGAAAATAGTCTAGTGATGATGGCAAAGAGGTCACACCCGTTCCCATACCGAACACGGAAGTTAAGCTCTTTAGCGCCGATGGTAGTTGGGGGCTTCCCCCTGTGAGAGTAGGACGTTGCTAGGCGCAAAAAGTCGCTGCTGATAAAATCAGTAGTGGCTTTTTTTTATGTTCAAAAGAAGAAGGAGACATTTCAACCGAGTGATTGGTGAAATGTCTCCTTTATTATTTTATACAGTTGCTGCTCGTAACTCTATACGACGAATCTTGCCAGAAGTTGTTTTTGGTAATTCATCGATAAAGACAATACTACGAGGATATTTATAAGGAGCTGTTAATACTTTAACGTGCTCCTGTAGCTCTTTTGTTAACTCGTCTTCATCTCGATCTCTGAAGCCTTCTCGTAAGATGACGAAGGCTTTAACAATATGTCCTCTAATTTCATCTGGTGCTGCAACAACAGCACATTCTTGTACAGCTTCATGTTTATTTAAAGCATCCTCTACTTCGAATGGACCAATTGTATAGCCTGATGAAATAATAATGTCATCTCCTCGACCTTCAAACCAGAAGTAACCGTCTTCATCACATTTTGCTTGGTCACCAGTAATATACCAATCGCCACGGAAGGCAGCTTGTGTGCGTTCAGGCTCGCGATAGTACTCTTTAAATAGAGCAGGAGATGATTTGTGTATTGCGATATCTCCAACCTCTCCAGTCGGTACCTCGTTGCCTTCATGATCTATAATACGGACAATATTGCCTGGGGTAGGAACACCCATTGACCCCGGACGTAACTCAGTGTTTTCAAGTGTGCCGATTAATAAAGTATTTTCCGTTTGGCCATAGCCATCGCGCACTTTAAGACCAAAGTTATTCTTAAATGTTTCGATGACTGGTCGATTTAATGGCTCACCAGCAGAAACGGCACTACGTAGAGAAGATAGATTATAGTCTTTTAAATTATCAAGCTTCGCCATAATTCGATATTCCGTTGGAGTACAGCATAATACATTGACCTTCTCATCTTGAATTAGCTGAAGGTATGTTTTGGGATCAAATCCTCCGTGATATACAAAGGCAGTTGCGCCCAACATAATTGTGGATAAAAATGGGCTCCAAATCCATTTTTGCCACCCTGGAGCTGCTGTAGCCCATACTAAATCACCTTCGCGTACACAAAGCCATTGAGAAGCAGCCGTTCTAATATGTGCATATCCCCAACCATGCGAATGAACAGCTCCTTTTGGTTTGCCAGTCGTACCAGATGTATAAGAAAGGAATGCCATATCATCTCGTTTAGTAGCAGCTGCCGTAAATGTATCTGGCTGTGTACTAGCCAATTCATCTAAAGATGTCCAATCACCTGTAGCAGAACCTATAATCAATTTATTATTTAAAGCCTCTACTGAAGATGTAATACGATCAACCTCACCAGTGAACGCTTCATAGGCAATTACGGCACTTGCAGAAGAGTGCTCCATACGATACTCTAAATCACTTGCACGTAACATTTCTGAACATGAAATAGGAACAATTCCAGCTTTTAGACAGCCAAGGAAGACAAAGTAAGCCTCAGGCAGACGTGGAATAATAACTAATACGCGATCTCCTTTTTGAAGCCCCTTCTTCGTAAAGGCATGCGCGTATTGATTCATTTTTTGTACAAGCTCAACATAGGAAATTGTTCGTCGCTCTTGTTGAGTGTTTAGCCATCGTATTGCTTGACGGTCACTATCCTGGGAAAATTTCTCTAACTCCTCTGTAATATTATAAAATTCTGGTGCAATTAAATCGTTTGTTACCATGTGAACATTCCTCCCCCAAACAAATTTGATAGAAAATTCATAAAACTATTCTCATTTTAACAATTACAATAATATACAGCAAGAATATTTTATACATAAGATAGAAATATTAGATTTAATAGAGAACTATTACGGTATTCGTTAATGTCCTGGAAAGCTTCGACAAAAAATATTAAAATTTTCACAAAAAGTATTGCATAATTTAGTGTGCTTGCTATAATAATAAATGTACTTAAGAGGTTATAAAAACCAAATTGAATACTATTGTTCCGAAGTAGCTCAGTTGGTAGTAGCACCTGACTGTTAATCAGGTTGTCGCAGGTTCGAGTCCTGCCTTCGGAGCCATTTTTTTGCTCATTTTTATGATAATTTTATACATAAAAAATTTTTAAAAAAGTGTTGCATTAAAAAATAAATAGTGTTAGAATAAATATTGTCTTGTTTGAGACATTGAAAAATGGCCCCTTGGTCAAGTGGTTAAGACACCGCCCTTTCACGGCGGTAACACGGGTTCGAATCCCGTAGGGGTCACCATTTTAAAAGCTTTGTAGTAATGCGAAGGCTTAAAAAGAAAATAAACTGTTAAGAAATAAACACCTGTTTCTATGGAGGATTAGCTCAGCTGGGAGAGCATCTGCCTTACAAGCAGAGGGTCGGCGGTTCGAGCCCGTCATCCTCCACCATAATGTGTTATTTCGGAGGGGTAGCGAAGTGGCTAAACGCGGCGGACTGTAAATCCGCTCCTTAGGGTTCGGCGGTTCGAATCCGTCCCCCTCCACCAGTTTTTATAAATGATTGGGGTATAGCCAAGCGGTAAGGCAACGGATTTTGATTCCGTCATGCCTAGGTTCGAATCCTAGTACCCCAGCCATTTCTTCTTTTATGAGCCATTAGCTCAGTTGGTAGAGCATCTGACTTTTAATCAGAGGGTCGAAGGTTCGAGTCCTTCATGGCTCACTTTTTTATAGAATAAAACTTATTCAAAAGTGTTACATTAACTACAGATACTAATCTCTTACTGAAAACAGTAGGAGATTTTTTTATGTTCTTTTTCTGGCTCTTCATCGAAATATGTACGTAACTGCACATTCCACTCCGGTAGAGCGCTTTCTACGAACATAGTCTAAAGCCTCCTTGTTGCTCATACTTCGCTCCTGCGGTGTCTGAGATCTCACGGCTATTCCTCTTGAAAGCTTTGCTCTGTGACCACAACAAAGTGATAGTAGCTACTCACCTTCCTTCGCACCATATGCTTTCATGACAACAAACTTTTTTAACTTCTTTCAGCAAATATTTTTGTAGCGAAAGCGAAACGTCAGCTACAGATGTCTTTTGTACCGAAAGAGGTTGTATAAATATTCAAAAAACTGTTAGGTTGAGCCAAGATGGATGTAGGCTTTACAATAGTCTTACAACTCAAAGGGGGTATGGAAAGATGAATAAATTAAATATTTCTATTATTGGTGTGCCTACTGATTATGGACAAACACGTAGAGGAGTAGATATGGGACCAAGTGCTATCCGCTACGCAGGTGTTGTAGAACGCTTAGAGGCAATTGGTCATGATGTACATGATAAAGGGGATATACGTGTTAGTCAGAAACAAGAAGGTACTATTGTCGATAAACAACTATTAAATTTAGAGGAAGTTATTGATGTAAGTACATCTTTAGCAAACAATGTAAATGAAGCACTGGAACAGAAGGAGTTTCCACTTGTATTTGGTGGTGATCATAGTATTGCTATTGGTACACTTGCAGGGCTTGGTGAGCATTACAAAAACTTAGGTGTTATCTGGTTTGATGCACATGCTGATTTAAATACTCCTGAAACGACACCGTCTGGTAATATACATGGTATGCCGTTAGCTGTTAGCATTGGGCTAGGTCATGAACGCTTAGTGCAAATTCGTAATTATGCGCCAAAAATTAAACCTGAAAACGTTATTATTATTGGGGCACGTTCTGTAGATCCAGGAGAGCGTGAATTGATTCGTCAACAAGGAATCAAGGTGTACTCAATGCATGAGATAGATCGTCTTGGTATGACGCGTGTAATAGAAGATGCTCTGGCCTATTTAAGAGAGCGCAATGTAGATGGTTTGCATTTATCACTCGATTTAGATGGGTTAGATCCACTTTATACGCCAGGGGTGGGGACACCTGTACCTGGTGGTATTACGTATCGAGAAAGTCATTTAGCGATGGAAATGATTCAGGAATCAGGTATGCTAACATCTGCTGAATTTGTTGAGGTTAATCCGATTTTAGATGAAAAGAATAGAACAGCAGATGTTGCAGTTGCATTAATGGGTTCTTTATTTGGTGAAACACTAGTTTAAAGAAATTTAACAAAAATTTGCCTATTGCCACAATGTATAAAAATCTTTTGATATAATTAATAACAAAATGAAACTTTTCTTATAGATGGGTCGTATAGTATAAGACAGTTGTAAAGGTGGAGAAATCAACACAATGGATGCGTTCGTAAACAAGAAAATAAAACAAGTGCTTAAAGGCGATCAAAACGCATTTGCCGATATTGTGAGTCTCTATCAGCACAAACTGTACCAAGTATGCTATAGGATGTTAGCAAACAAGCAAGAATCTGAGGATATTGCACAGGAAGCGTTTGTTCGTGCCTATATGAACTTGCATACTTTTGATCAGAAAAGAAAATTTTCGACGTGGCTTTATCGGATAGCGACAAATCTCTGTATAGACCGCATCCGGAAGAAAAAGCCGGATTATTATTTAGATGCGGAAGTAGCTGGTACAGAAGGGCTTGATATGTATTCGCAAATCGCAGCAGATGATCAGCTACCAGAGGAACAGGTAGAGCAAATGGAGTTACAAGATCGCATTCAATATGAGATTGGATGTTTGCCGGATAAATACCGTTCAGTTATAGTATTGAAATATATTGAAGAATTATCGTTGCAGGAAATTAGTGAGATTTTAGATATGCCTCTTGGAACGGTGAAAACGAGAATTCACCGCGGACGTGAAGCATTACGTAAGCAATTAAACAATCTGTAGGAGGGGAAGCGTCATGAATACTTGTCCAGAGCATATTATAGACTATATGCATGATTATTTAGATGGTGACATTAGTCGTGAGCATGAGCAAGAGTTAAAACAACATTTGCATACATGCAGTGATTGTAAACAATTGATGCAGGAATTGAGTGAAACAATCGCTTTTGTGAAGAGTGCTTCCCATATTACAGCACCTCCGCATTTTGAAAAAGCTGTGATGGCTCGTTTACCGAAACCCAAAAGTCGTGTAGGCATACAAAAATGGATTCGCCGGCATCCGTTCTTTGTGGCAGCAGCAGTTTTTTGTTTATTCATGAGCGCAACTTTACTTGGTAATTTTATGGATGACCAGCATTTCTCCGTGACCACACAACCAAACCTAGTTGTTGAAGGGCAGACGGTTATTGTGCCGGAGGGAGAAGTTGTAAAAGGCGACATTGTTGTTAAAAATGGTGATTTAATTGTTGAAGGTGAAGTGGATGGCAATGTCACAGTTATTAACGGACAGTATATGGCATCTTCAGCAGTTGTTTCAGGTAAAATAGAGGAAATTGACGAAGCATTCGAATGGCTCTGGTATTCAATCAAAAATTCAGTAAAGGATGCCATAACATTCGAAGAGAACCAAGAAACTAAATAACACTCTATACGTCCTAAAAGATAGTGCACGTGAGAGGCTGAAAGGTCTACTCTTTTGAGTAGACTTTTTATTTGAAAAAAGTTACATTTGTTAAGGATGTGCTATACTAAAATGTGTATGTATTCGCAATGAAAAGTGGGGGATGCCACATGCAAATTATCGAACAATTCACAGATTTAACACCCGTGAATATTGTTATTAACTTCATAGATGTACTGCTTGTTTGGTACGTTGTTTATAAAATTTTAACCCTCATTAAAGGTACGAAGGCTGTCCAATTATTAAAAGGAATTTTCGTGATTATTATTGCGCGCATCGCTACTGATTATTTAGGGTTACAAACTTTAGGTTGGATGCTAAATCAAGTCATCGAGTTCGGTTTCTTGGCGATTATTATCATTTTCCAACCTGAAATAAGACGTGGTCTTGAACAAATTGGTCGAGGTAAGTTATTCCAACGTTCAACTAGTCAAGTGGAGGAAGAGCAAACCAGACTTATTGAGGCCATGAAGAAATCTGTTAGTTATATGGCCAAACGTCGTATTGGGGCGTTGATTTCTATTGAGAAGGAAACTGGTCTAAATGAATATATCGAAACAGGCATAGGTCTAAATGCTGAAATTTCATCAGAGTTACTGATCAACATTTTTATACCTAATACACCACTTCATGATGGAGCGGTTATTATGCAGAAAGATAAAGTAACGGCAGCAGCCTGTTATTTACCGCTTTCTGAAAGCCCGTTTATCTCAAAAGAGCTTGGGACACGCCACCGTGCTGCACTTGGCTTAAGTGAAGTGACAGATGCCATTACTATTGTCGTATCAGAGGAAACTGGTGCCATCAGTATTACACTGAATGGTAATCTACACCGAAATCTTTCTCTAGAGGAATTCGAAGGCCTGTTACGTAAAATGTGGTTCGGATCAACACAAGAATCAAATGCAGCCTCTAAGTTGACTTGGAGGGGGAAAAAGAATGGATAAAATGATGGATAGCCCTTGGGTGTTACGAATCATCGCATTAATTCTAGCTTGTTTGTTATTTTTCTCCGTTCGTACTGAATTATCTCCTTTAAATAAAACAATAACGAGTGAGCAAACAACGGTAATTCGCGATGTACCAGTAGATGTTTTTTATGACGATAAGAACCTAATTGTTACAGGGATACCAAAGACCGTGGATGTTACAATAAAAGGACCGATGCCACTTGTTATACAAGCACAGACATCGAAGGATTTCTCCGTATTCGTAGATTTAAGTAAATTACTAATTGGTGAACACAACGTAGCGCTGAAGTACGAGAATATTTCTGATAAGTTGCAAGTTACATTAGACCCAGCGACTGTAAAGGTAAGTATTGAGGAAAAGGTCACGCAGGAATTTCGTGTTGACCCTGAGATGAATAATCGTTTAATTGAACAAGGCTATATATTAGAAGGCATGACTGCTAATCCAGCTACGGTGTATGTTACAGGTCCCAAAAGTGTTATTGAAAACATTAGTTATGTAAAAGCTACTGTAACGGGTGAGAAAGGCATGAAAGAACCGTTCTCACAGGTGGCGACAGTTAAAGTACTCGATCGTGATTTAAATAAGTTAGATGTGAAGATTGAACCAGAAACTGTGAAGGTACAAGTAGATATTGGAGCATACAGCAGAGAGCTGCCCGTTGTGCTTAAAGAAGTAGGGAAAGCGGCGGATGGTATTATCGTCAACAAATTAACATTTAATCCTACAACGGTGAAAGTGTATGGTAGAAAATCTATCATAGATACTTTAACGGCCATACCAATAGAGGTGGATCTATCAAAAATTACAGAATCAAAAACTTATGAATTTGATGTAAAATTACCAGAAGGTGTCACAAGTGGTTCTGCTTCAAAAATTAAAGTGAAAGCAGATATTACGAAGGTAGAGCAGGAAAAAACAACGACTACAACAACGACTACGACTCCTGAACCTACACCTGATGCTAAGCCTGATACTAAGCCTGATACTAAGCCTGATAGTAAGCCTGATGCTAAGCCTGATCCTAATCCGTCGCCTCCTTCAGAGGAATCTAACGATCATTCTGAGGACAACACGACTACTGAGAAAACAGAAGATATTGATTCTTAAACAATAACTGACTATAATTTTATTTTGATTCAGTAGAGATTTCGTTCTCTATCGGTAAGGGTATTCATTTTCGAATTTGAAACATTAACGAAAACGAGGTACTCAGGCTAAAATCAAAATACCCTATGCTAAATTAATCTGTGCTGACTAGAAAGTGTAACGCATTACAAGCCCAGATAAATTTGGATAGGAGCATAATTAATGGTTACCAGTAAATGAACGAAAATAGACTTTTCCAAAAGTAAGCAGATGAGCAGTCTAGTTTGTCAGTGTAGACAAGCATGGCCACCATCTTGCATTGAAGGAGAGAATAATCAAAATGGGTAAATATTTTGGAACAGATGGCGTCCGTGGCGTCGCGAATAGTGAATTAACACCGGAATTTGCATTTAAGCTTGGTCGCGTAGGTGGCTATGTTTTAACAAAGGATGCAACTGACCGTCCAAAGGTTTTAATCGGTCGTGACACACGTATTTCAGGTGAAATGCTTGAAGGTGCACTTGTAGCGGGTCTTTTATCAATCGGCGTAGAGGTAATGCGTCTTGGTGTTATTTCTACACCAGGTGTGGCTTATCTTACTCGAATTATGAGCGCAGATGCAGGCGTCATGATTTCAGCTTCACATAACCCAGTTGCAGACAATGGTATTAAATTTTTCGGTCCTGATGGCTTTAAGCTAACAGATGCGCAAGAAGCCGAAATCGAAGCGATACTAGATGCACCAGAGGATACATTGCCACGTCCAATCGGGGCAGATTTAGGCTCTGTAAGCGACTACTTCGAGGGTGGACAAAAATATATTCAATACTTAAAACAAACAGTGGATGAAGAATTTGATGGTATCCATGTAGCATTAGATTGTGCGCATGGTGCTACGTCTTCATTAGCTACACACCTATTTGCAGATTTAGAAGCTGATATTTCAACGATGGGTGCCTCACCAACAGGTTTAAACATTAATGACGGTGTTGGCTCAACACATCCAGAGGGCTTAGCTAAATTCGTTACTGAAAAGGGTGCTCATGTTGGTCTAGCATTCGATGGCGATGGTGACCGTTTAATCGCAGTAGATGAAAAAGGTAATATTGTTGATGGTGACCAAATTATGTTCATCATTGGGAAGCACTTGAATACAGTTGGTCGTTTGAAAAAGCAAACAATTGTTTCGACGGTTATGAGTAATATGGGCTTCTACAAAGCTGTTGAAGATTATGATATGCAAAGTGTACAAACAGCTGTAGGTGATCGTTATGTCGTAGAAGAGATGCGTGCCAATGATTATAATTTAGGTGGCGAGCAATCTGGTCATATTGTTTTCCTAGACTTTAATACAACTGGTGACGGCTTATTAACAGGTATTCAGCTTGTCAACATCATGAAAGCTACAGGTAAAAAACTGTCAGAGCTTGCTTCTGAAATGAAAATTTTCCCACAGCGTTTAGTCAACGTACGTGTAACAGACAAGCATGCTGTGACGGAGAATGCAAAGGTTGCTGCAGTGATTGCTGAGGTAGAAGCAGAGATGGCTGGAAACGGTCGCGTTTTAGTGCGTCCTTCTGGTACAGAGCCACTTGTACGAGTAATGGTGGAAGCGGCTACAGAGGCAGACTGTGAACGTTACGTAGAGCGTATTGCAGATGTTGTCCGTGCTGAAATGGGCTTAACAGAATAAACAGTCTATAACTCGATTTCCTTAAACAAGGAGGTCGAGTTTTTTTAGGTTCCATAATATTGGTTGGAGTATCTGTACAATTAAAGGCGGTTATGAATGCTCCGTTATTTTTGCTGAAAAACAGGGTGCAAGTTTCCTATTGTACCTGTAGAAACAAGGGTGACGGATAGAAGAGCCAAGGTGATGGATAGAACTTTATAAGTCGCCAGAACGTTTGGGGAAGCTTCATTTTGTGCTTCACCTTGACACGAAGCCCCTGTAGTAAGAAGTTACAATAACAAGAATTAGCATCATATCTCTAATAGAATTTCCAGTTATTGTTTCATAGCAGATGTTTGTCTACATTTTGTCACTAAAAAGAAGGGTAAGTAGGTGTTTTTTATAACGAAAATTTGACGTACAGCATATGATTGAGTATGATAGTGAAGTTGAAGATGAGGTCCGACCTTATCATTTAACGAGCGCATAAGGAGGGAAGGAAGGAAGCGCAAAAGCGGAAAACAATTATAGCGCCTGAGCTGAAGAAATTGGACGAAAGTATCTTCAGCAGACGAGGTGGAGGTTTATCGAAAATTCGGCGGATGCCTCCCGATCGACATACCCGATTGTCACTTTTCATTTTGAAAGCATTTGAGTGATTGAATGTACAGAAAATGGAGAAGGTATAGTTAAAGCAATAGATAAATAGAGAACCTCTCGTATCGAATGATAACTCTTCAGACGGCTGAATGAGTGTTGATAATATGTATGTATTTGTATGTTTATTTTCTTTTAGTGGGTGTCCAAACACTTGCTAAATCGGACGCAATTATGCCGAGGCAAAATGATAAATAAGCATAGCTTTTACGTTCATAAAAAAATTCGATAGGCTGAGGTCAAATTTGTCATTGCGTCAAATTGACAATATCGGAGGACAAGAAATTTATGTGTGGAATTGTAGGATATATTGGTGAATCAGATGCAAAGGAAATTTTATTAAAAGGTTTAGAGAAACTAGAATACCGTGGTTATGACTCAGCGGGTATTGCAGTACGCAATGAAGATGGTGTAACAGTCTTCAAAGAAAAAGGACGTATTGCCGATTTACGTGAAGCTGTAGACGAAGACGTTGCCGCTAAAGTAGGTATTGGTCATACACGTTGGGCAACTCACGGTGTGCCGAACCGTTTAAACGCGCACCCTCATCAAAGTGTATCAGGACGCTTTACGCTAGTACACAATGGTGTGATTGAAAACTATCATTTATTACAAAAAACTTATTTAAAAGGCATTCCGATGAAATCTGATACAGATACAGAGGTCATCGTGCAATTAGTAGAGTTATTTGTGAAAGAAGGTCTAAGCACGACTGAGGCGTTCCGCAAAACTTTATCTTTATTACACGGCTCTTATGCATTAGCTCTTTTAGATGCAGAATCAGCTGATACAATTTTCGTTGCGAAAAACAAATCTCCACTTTTAGTAGGTGTTGGTGAAGGCTTCAATGTTGTAGCTTCAGATGCGATGGCGATGCTACAAGTAACAGATCAATATGTGGAGCTACACGATAAAGAAGTCGTAATCGTACACAAAGCTGGCGTTGAAATTACGACATTAGACGGTACAGTAGTAGAGCGTGCACCATATACAGCAGAGCTTGATATGAGCGACATTGAAAAAGGTACTTACCCTCACTATATGCTAAAAGAAATGGATGAACAGCCAACAGTTATGCGTAAAATTATTCAAGCATACGAAGGCGAAAATGGCGAATTAACAATCGACGCTGATATTTTAGAAGCATTACGAGCAGCAGATCGTCTATACATTATTGCAGCCGGCACAAGCTATCACGCGGGCTTAATCGGTAAGCAATATTTTGAAAAAATGGCTGGTATTCCAGTGGAAGTTCATATTTCAAGTGAATTCGGCTACAATATGCCATTACTATCAGAAAAACCATTGTTCATCTTTATTACACAATCAGGTGAAACAGCAGATAGCCGTCAAGTACTAGTGAAAATTAAAGAGCTAGGCTACCCAACGTTAACAATCACAAACGTACCAGGCTCTACGCTATCACGTGAAGCGGATCATACGCTTTTATTACATGCAGGTCCAGAAATTGCAGTAGCTTCAACAAAAGCGTATGTAGCACAAGTAGCTGTACTTGCTTTAGCAGCATACGTAACTGCAAAAGCTAATGGCAAAGGCTTAGAATTCGATTTAAAACAAGAGCTTGCGATTGCAGCAAACGGTATCCAAACAATTATCGATTCAAAAGATGTGTTAGAGGATATTGCAGAGGACTACTTAAAGATTGCACGCAACGCATTCTTCATCGGCCGTAACATCGACTTCTATGTAAGTCTTGAAGGTGCCTTAAAGCTAAAAGAAATCTCTTACATCCAAGCAGAAGGTTTTGCAGGTGGCGAGCTAAAACACGGTACGATTGCCTTGATCGAAGAAGGTACACCAGTGTTTGCCCTTGTAACACAAGAAGCAGTAGGATTAAATATCCGTGGTAACGTTAAAGAGGTAGCTGCACGTGGAGCATACCCATGCATTATTGCAATGGCTGGCGTAGATGAAGATGGTGACCGTTTAGTAATCCCTCATGTGCATGAATTACTAACACCTCTTGTATCGGTAGTGCCATTACAATTAATTAGCTATTATGCTGCCTTACATCGCCGCTGTGATGTAGATAAACCACGTAACTTAGCTAAATCGGTAACTGTTGAGTAATTGGTTACTTAGAGTTCGCTACTATTGTTAAAATATAATAAAGTTCTAAACTAAATAATAAAGTTGTATACTATTGAAGTTATTTGTTTATAATCGTATTTAAGGTAATTATTACCTTAAATACGATTTTTTAGTGCGCCCGGCATGTGCAATAACTCGGTGGTGAAAGTCCACTACAGGCTTGGCAGTAGGAACTGTTAGCGAAAGACAAGGGTGTCCATGGTGACGTGGAATCTGAAGGAAGTCGGACGCAAAATCTCGAACTGACGAACAGAAATCAGATATAAGGCTGAGTCGGGACGGACGAGTTTGCTAAACAAAACAAAGTCCAATACTGCCCGAGTCCCACACAGTAAATCTGGCAGTTACATGAGGGGAAAGTGCTTGCACTTACCCGGGGAGGTCTCTTGAGGGTTATTGGATTAACAATCGGATTAGTGATAGTCAGATGAATCAAGAGAAGTCAGCAGAGGTCATAGTAGCTTTCTAATGAAAGCAAAGGACCAAACAATCTTAAATCTTGAAAGAACAAGGGGGTGGAGACATCCCATCAAAGCACAGAAAACATCAAGGTAAAGACCAAATAGATGGCTACTTATAGATGGATAAGTTGGAAACGAAAGAGTATATAAGAGCGTGTAGGGATGTAAACATGAAGATGAAGAAACAAGATGGTATCAATATAATCGATAGAATCGTTACCAACCGAAATTTATGGAGAGCTTATCAAAAGGTGAAAGAAAACGGAGGGGCTCCAGGTGTGGATGGAATAACAGTTCACGAACTAAAATCCCACATGCGAAAATATTTTGAACCACTCAAAATGAAGCTAAAGGATGAAACTTACCAACCGCAACCGGTAAATAATTGACCCAATAATCGACCCACATTTCTCAAATCGAAGCTTTGGTTTTCGGAAGGATAAAAACGCCCACCAAGCCATTAAACTCGCAGAACAATATTATGAAGAAGGATATCAAACAGTGGTAGATTGTGATTTAAAGAGCTACTTTGATACAATTCATCACCAACGATTAAGAGCGTATCTAGAAGAATTTATAACGGATAAGATTGTCCTCAAACTCATTTGGAAATTCTTACGCTAAAGTATTCTCGATAAAGATACTTATGTGGAAACAACAGAAGGCGCACCACAAGGAGGACCACTATCTCCTATTCTAGCAAATGTTTATTTAAATAGGCTAGATAGAGAACTAGAAAAACGAGGACATCGCTTTATTCGATATGCGGATGATTTTGTGATTTACGTGAAAACGCCTAGAGCGGGTGAACGTGTCATGGCGAGTGTGAAGAAATATATCGAAGAAGATTTAGGGTTAACGATTAACGAAAAGAAAAGTAAAGTAAAGTAAAGTAAAGTGTGTGGTGCAACAATCGCCACATTTCTAGGGTTCAATATACAAAACTTAATGGGAAAGTTGGATGCCGGCCAAGTAAAGCTGCTAAACAACGATTCAAAGATAAAATAAGAAAGTTAACGAGTCGGAAAAGAGCAGGTACGTTTGAAGAAATTGTGAAAAGAATTAATCAAACGACAGTTGGTTGGATTAACTACTACGGCATTGCCAATATGAAAGCTTTCATAAAAGAAATACAAGGTTGGTTAAATCATTGTTTGCGTCAATTGATTTGGAAACGATGGAAGCAACCGAAAACAAGGTATACGAAACTACGTCAGTACGGAATCGACCATGATGATGCGATGAAAACAGCACATTCAAGGAAAGGGTATTGGCGACTATCGAGAAGCGAGATCATACATCGAGCTTTAACAAATGAAAAGCTCACAAAGTGGGGATTGAAAGACCTAACCAAACTTTATGAGCTCCGATACTTAAGAGATTGAACCGCCGTATACGGAGCCGTAAGTACGATGGTGTGAGAGGCCCAGCGGTCACCAGAAGAACAAGACTATATTGCTTTGTTGCGAAGAGAACTGTTAGAATTACATATTTTTATTAAGATTTTTTTTTTCCAATAATGAAACAATTAATAATAAAACGATAATAAAAACAAAGGGAATAGAATAAGGGATATTTGAAATAAAATCAGGGATATCAATTATTTTTAAAAAGGTTAGAAGCGAAAAAAAAGCCATTATGCCTAAAACTCCTGATAACATTAGTCTTATTTTTTTAAGCATAATTTATCGTTCCTTTCGTTAGTAGTTTCCGTTTGCTTTACCTACGCAATACATAATATCTGCTTCAAATACTAATGCAGCTCCTACAGCACATGGGACACAAAGTACTGCTGTAGCACAAGCAATTCCACAAACTACTGATAGTGTTTTATAAACCCAACCTGGAACACCTTGATCATCTAAACAATTAAAAAATTTGGATGCCCAACTTGCAGCTTCTGCAGTATCAGGTTTTAAAAATGATAAGATTGAATCTGAATTTTTTTCTTTCTTTGGTGTAATCATAAAATCTTCTTTTGTTAATTGTACATTTTCTGATTTAGTTAATACTCCATCAGTATAGATTTCTATTTGAGAAGTATAATTTTTATCATCTGCTACAATTTTTCTTTCGTCATAATTAACAAGTTCTCCTTTGTTATCAAAGATAACTGTAAGGGCCGAAATGTTTAGCGTAGATTGTATGTTTTTGTATTCTATAGGCATATATAGCACATTATTCTCGCCATTTTGCTTTGATTGTATGTCTTTGAAATCTAGTTCACCATTTGACTGTAATTTAATAGTTCCTTGTTCAATTAATGTAAGTAATTCTTTCTTTAAATCGTTTGTTTTTTCTTCAGGCATTTCGGAATAATTTTTATTAAAATCCTTAAAAGTTTCAGCTAAACCATTGTATTCTTCGGGTATTGATGTCTGTGCTAGAGTTAAAGGAGTAATTGCTGTAGTAACAAATAAAGTGGCGATTAGTAAAACAGATAGAAAAATTTTTCCGAACATTCTTTTGTTCATTGCTATCAATCTCCTTTTCATGTTCCTCTTTTTTTAACTTTTCCCCGGTATGTTAATAACATATCATTAGTTATGAATATTTAAGAAATCAAGTTTTGTTGATAGATGAACAAAAATTTAGAAAAGTAAGTAAATTATCTATTACTTCCGAGAAATTTGTTTTAATTTTGCTTGTTTTTATAGTGTAATAAGTTACTATCTTTCACTTAATCAATATTTTGTGTTCATATCTACATGAAAATAGTTCCCAATTTAAATCATGTTTTCCGCCTTCTTTGCTTTTTATCAATTTTTGTAGTAAATAGAACAAAAATTGATAAGTTCAAAAGAATACTCATCGACAAAATTTTGGGTGACAAAATCGGCGATCTGTTTCTAAGCGTAGCCGAAGAAACTATATTAAAAGTAAAAGTGAATTTATGCGATTAATTAAACAAAATGGTGTTTCTTTAAATGGTGAAAAAATTACAGTAGATGACACTGACCAAATTTTAATGAATGGAGAGGTTTTACAAATAGGGAAGAAACGATTTATACGATTTATAAAATAAGAGATAAGAGGAGTGGTCAACTTTCCGTTGTAACCACTCCATTTTTTTATGGAAATTTGAATTCGTTATTATAAATAGTAAACCTTATAAATCTCTCCTAAATATACCATTGACGATGATAATCAATATTGATATTATCTTTCAGTAATGATTATCATTATCAATTAAAAAGGGTGAATCCATTGAAAAAATCATGACAATTTTGCACTAAATACGATCTTAATAGTATTAGTTGCTAAACACCACGAAGGAATGGATGGGGATGTAATGATAATTCATAGGACTGAAAATGGAATGGAGATTAAGGCTGTTTATATACCCTTAAAGGAAAAGAGGGAAGATGACAGAGCTCGTCACGTTGAAAAGGTGGAAGAGTTCTATGAACCAATAAATTAAGTGTGATAGGTCTATAAAAATAGTAAGTTAGAATTTTAATAATAGGGGATAGTTAAGCTTATGACATTATTATCGAAACGATTCGGAGAACAAGTCTTTCAATTGCTAGTTACTTTAACGCGTCTTCTTTTTGGATTTGGGTGGCTTTTTGCTGGTATAACAAAAATTACGGAGAAAAATTGGTTTAGTGAACCTGGAGTATTTATTAAAAACTATTTAATAATGGCACTTGATAAACCAAATGTGCCAGAATTTTATAAGTACTTCATTGCACATTTCGCATTAAAACATATTATGTTTTTTAATTACACCATTCCAATTGTTCAGATTATAATTGGTATTGTTTTAATAATGGGATTAATGATTATTCCTTCAGTTATTATTTGTCTTCTTATGCATATTAATTTTATTCTTTCCGGAAATATGAATTTAATTAGTTTAACTCTATATACTAGTGCATTTTGTATATTGCTATTTTTAAATCGTAGCTATGTTTTAAGCTTAGACCGTTACCTTGGTATTGAAAAACGATTTAAAATAAATAAACAAAAGATTGGAAAAACCATTAATTCAATAGCATAGATAGATTCTTTTTTACGAAGTGTTTG
Organism: Lysinibacillus sp. TE18511; assembly: GCF_054062295.1. NCBI lineage: Bacteria > Bacillati > Bacillota > Bacilli > Caryophanales > Bacillaceae > Lysinibacillus > Lysinibacillus sp. TE18511. Next base: position 238,152 of record NZ_JBSSFD010000002.1, on the reverse strand, counting down.
TAATCAAACTATATTTAAAAAAGTTGATCTATAATACATCCATAGAAAAAGCTGATTCATGTATGAATCAGCTTTGTTACTATAGAACTCTATTATCCTGTTACGCTTTTGGGCTTGATATTAAATAGTGAATTTTTTCATTTCTCCTCGTAAAGCATCAGCAATAGCATTCAGGTCCTTAGCTTTTTCAGAAACGGTTTCGATGCTGTTAATTTGTTCATTTGCGGAAGCAGAAACTTGTTCTGTCCCTGCAGAGGTTTCGACTGCAGAAGCAGATATGTTTTGAACCACACCAATGATTTGCTCCTTGCGCTCATTCATCTCGTGAGATAAATGTTTCATCTCTTGTGCTACTTCACTTGTTTGATCTAGAGCTGCCTTTATTGTATTAAAAATCTCACTCGTATCCTCTGTAGCTTTTGCATTTTGTTCAACAATGCTAAGGCTCGTACTAATTTCCTGTACAGCACTTTTAGAAATATCCTGAATTGCGGTGATTTTGTTTTTAATAACTTCAGTTGCTTTAGATGTCTGTTCTGATAATTTTCGAATTTCATCAGCAACAACTGCGAAACCTTTTCCTGCTTCGCCTACACGAGCTGACTCTATGGAAGCATTTAGAGCTAATAAATTCGTTTGATTTGCGATATCTGTAATGGTATTGACAATACTTGATATATCAGAAGATGTTTTATCTACTTCTTGAACGATGCTACTTACCTGTTGTGAAGACATGCGATTCTTCTCTGACCAAATAGAAAGTTGGTTGACGGTTTCCGCACCTTGATTACTTAAATGATCAATATCCTCTGTCATGGAAGCAATCTTCTCTGTACGCTCCATAACGCTGTCAATATTTACAGAAAGCTGATTTAATTGTTCAGCACTATTTTCTGTATCATGAGCCTGTTCTTCGGTAGCTTTTGCTATTTCATTAATGGCTAAGCTAATTTCATCAGTTGTACGTACTGAATCTTCAGAAATTTGCAATAAAATATTAGAAGAATCTGATAACTCGGAACTGGTTTTATGTATATTGACGGTAACATCCTTTAATGCCGACCGCATGCCAGAGATTCCTTTTGCCATAAGCCCAATTTCATCTTGATGATTTAATAACTTCTCTAATTCTGGGTTTTCTGTAAAGTCTAAACTTGCTGTTTGATGAATGACGTTTTCAAGATTTTTAATAGCAGTAACAATGCGACCAATAATCCACCACATTAAAGCTCCTATAACTAAAAAGCCTATTACGCCTGTAATAATCTGATAGCTTAGTACAGAGTTTGTAATTGATTGAATGCCGCTTTCAGGCACCCCAATGTCGAGCACGCCATAAAGCTTGCCATCTTTATATATAGGCTCCATGATGTCATATGTCCATATACCTTGAACTTCAGCGTACCATCTCATAAATTGGTTTTTCCCGTTTTTAGCTCCATCAATCGTGTATTCGTCTTCATACACTTTTCCTAATTTATTTTTATCACTATGTGCCACCGCTTGAACGTTTGTATCAATGACAACAGCATAAGTCACATTATCTTGTTTTGCCTTTGTTTCCACAAAATCTTGTAAAGATGAAATGGGGTCACTCTCTGAATTTAAGATAGTCTCCGCTTGTTTTGCCATTTCAAAGACCTGTTCGTTGGCTTTTTCAATTAAAACTTCTTTGCCGTTTTTTCCAACAAACCATACTCCAAATAAAGAATTGACCACAGATGATATTAACAGTAAACCTAATGTGAAAAATAATAATCGACGCTTAATACTTTTGTTTTTCAAACAGTTTCCCCCTTTTAAATAATCTATATGTAAATTCAGTTATTGAGGTTCTTTATTCCTATGAAAACTCAATAAATGCATAATTTTCAACTTTAGTATTATGCAAAAAAGACGGATTGTCAATAACAGATTATATAAGACTTATTGCTTAATAAATAAAAAAATAGGTGTAAAAGTCCCTTTGTTGTTTAATGAGTTTTGAAGTTTTGAATAGGTCGAAAATGCCTGTTTAAAATATACAGTAAGTTGGTAAAGCGGAAGTCAATCACACGTTATGGTGTTGAGCCTATATTTCGAATTATATGGTATAATATGGATTAAATTTACGGAAAACAAGGGGGATTGTTTGATGAGAAGGTATACTATTTCTGCATAGCAAAGGCTATTGCAATATAAGATAAATTAAAATGGCCTTTGCTCTTCCTAAAAAAATATTAATGTTTAGGAGTGCAATATGAGCTATAAAAAAGCAAAGCATATTCTACCAGTGGAGTTACTTGAGTTGATACAAGAATATGTTGATGGTGAATATATTTATATACCGCGAAGAACAGAACATAAAAAGACTTGGGGATCCAGTACTGCAACAAGAAAAGAATTGGAAGTAAGAAATTCTACTATTTATAACGATTATCTATCGGGAGTGGATACGGCTACTTTAGGTGAAAAATACTATTTGTCCTCAAAGAGTATTCAAAGAATTGTATTAAAAGAGAAAAGAAGAAGAATAGAATAAGCCAGGGTGGTTTTTTAACCGTAATGGCTTATTCTATTTTATGAAATATGTATAAGGTTTTTTCTAGTAATATAGGTCAGCTATAATCTAATCAGCTTCTTTTGATTTCTATTCAAAAAATAGGAGAGAAAAAAATGAACTTTTCCAAATTATTAGGAACCCCTTTCCCAACAGTACAAACTGAACAAATTAAATTAAGAAAGTTGAGATTGGAGGATGCCCCTACATTATTCAATTATTATTCAAATGAAAATGTATATCGTCATCTCGATTGGAATGGACCAGAAAGTTTAGAAAGAAGTTATGAAGTAATTAATGCTTGGAACGAAGGCTATGATGAAGGTTGGATTTTACGTTTTGCTATTGCCAACAAAGTAACGGATGAAATTATTGGTACCATTTTCTTGAGTGAATTTGCAGGCAAACGAGCTGAAATTGGCTATGAATTATCTGAAGAATATTGGCATCGTGGTATTATGTCGGAAGCTGTTAAAGAAGTATTATCAATAGGATTTAATCAGTTAGGTTTAGTAAGAATACAGGCAATTGTTACAGAAGAAAATATAGCTTCAAAGAAGTTATTGACGAAATTCAACTTTAAGGAAGAAGGCTGCTTAAGACAATTTGAATGCCATAGTGTTACGGGAGAATGTAAAGATATGTTGAGCTATAGTTTATTGCATACAGAGTTTTTGAAGAAGAATGACGAGTATTGATCTGGATTATTTCACTTATATCAATAAGGACTAGGGGCTAAAGCCTTAAAGCTACTATTAGAAACAGAGATCAGTGTACAAAAGATTAAGGCAAAAACAACAACAAATAATAGTGCATCTCAAAAGGTTCTTGAAAAAAGTGGCTTTAAACAAATCTGTATAAGTGATGATATGTTCGAAATGAATGGTCAAATATTGCAATTTATACATTACCTTTGGAAGAAAGATTCAAATCATTAGCCGTCTGTCAAATTTATGACTAGGCGGTTTGTGATTCGAATTTTTCAACGAGTTGAGATGATGAATAGGCAAGGTTAACAACATATTTAAATACAGAAAACATGAGGTTTGTTTTTTACAATCTCATGTTTTCTTTTTTTTGTTCAATACTAATTTTACTTGCAAAATAATAAAAATGTAGATATATTGTATATAAAGTATATATACAATATTCTACAAAGAGGTATTTGCATGCAAATTATAATTTCAAACAGCTCAAAAGAGCCTATTTATGAGCAAATTTATGCTCAAATCAAAAAGCTTATTTTAACAGGTGAATTACAAGAAGGGCAGGCATTGCCTTCTATGCGACAGCTTGCAAAGGATTTAGAAATTAGCGTTATTACAACAAAACGTGCTTATGAAGAGCTTGAAAAAAACGGATTTATTTATTCGATTGTTGGAAAAGGTTCATTCATCGCCGAACAAAATAAGGAAATGATGAGAGAAAGAAAAATAAAGGTAATCGAAGAAAATTTGTTGATTGCTATTCAAAACGCAAAAGAGATGAACCTGAGCTTAGCAGAGCTTAAGGAAATGCTTACATTATTGTATACGGAGGATGCATGATGGAAAATGTTATTGAATTACAGCATATTCATAAATCTTTTAAAGGGTTTGAGATAAAGGATTTTTCTATTAATGTGAAAAAAGGCTTTGTAACTGGATTTATCGGAGGAAATGGTGCAGGTAAATCAACGACGATTAAGTTGATTATGAACTTACTTAAGCAAGATAGTGGTACTGTTTCAGTGTTTGGCATGGATTATAAGAAGCATGAAAAAGAAATAAAGGAACGTATTGGTTTTGTCTATGATGAAAATATCTTTTATGAAAATTTAACGTTAAAGGATATAAAAAGGATTATTAAACCAGCCTATAAAAACTGGGATGATAACGCTTTTCAACGCTATGTTAACGAATTCGAACTGCCCCTAAACAAAAGTATGAAAACATTTTCAAAGGGAATGAAGATGAAAGCTTCGTTAGCTATTGCACTAGCTCATCATGCAGAATTAATTATTATGGATGAGCCAACTGCCGGGCTCGATCCAATCTTTCGTAGAGAGTTACTAAATATTCTACATGAACTAATGCAGGATGAAGATAGAACGATTTTCTTCTCGACGCATATAACAACAGATTTAGATCGCATTGCGGACTATATTACCTTTGTTCATAATGGGGAACATATCTTCACGAAAGAATTTTATAAAATTGAAGAAGAATATGCCATTGTAAAAGGGACATTAGATTTATTGGATCGTGAAACGGAACAAGAGTTTATTTCAATCCGAAAAACGAACACAGGCTTTGAGGCATTAACAGCGGATAAAAATCGTGTGATAAACATATTTGGAGATACTGTTATTGTGGAAAAGCCAACGCTTGAAGATATTATGTATTATACGAAAAAAGGACGGTAATTGTATGGTTAACCTTATACTTAAGGATATTATAATACAAAAGAATACGAGTATAATCTACATTGCTACGATTATACTCTATTTGTTGGCAGATGTTTCGCCAATCTTCTTAGGAGTTTTATATAGTGTCGTATTTATCATGACTGCTTTTTCTACGGATGATAAGGGTAACGCGAATATTCTTCTAAATTCACTTCCATATACAAGAAAGGAAGTTGTCAGTTCTAAATATATGGGTGCATTAATATTTACATCCGTTATTATTTTTATCATTTATCTTGGTGATTTCTTGTTGAATGGAAAGGGAGAAGTGTTTTTATGGAGAGAAATACTGCTTATTATTGGGCTTGTTATGGTTACAACATCTTTTATACTGCCAATCTCTTATAAATTCAAAAGCAAACATTTAGTGATGATTTTAGTTGGTTTAGTTGGTATCTATCTAGTAACAATTACTCTTTTAATTCCTAATCTCCATGATATATTAAGAGGGTTTGTTCAGAACTTCCTGACTTTACAAGAAACGAAAATGTATTTCGTAGCTATCCTTACAACGGTTATTTTATATATTGGATCGTGGTTACTATCTATTCGTATATATGAGAGAAAAGCTTTTTAGAGTAAACAGAAAACGGCTTGAGCCCATGCTCAAGCCGTTTTCGTACGCTTAAAAGCAAGCTTCCATAGAATGAAATTCGTGAAGACAAGCCCGATTAGGTAAATTATTGAACCGTAGGAAATGCTAGCTATCATGAAGTAATGCAGTCCTGCTAGAGCACCTAATGGGATGAACAATATAAGAGATTTCCAGCCCTGGGCATCGCCAATTTCATTATAGGGCTTTGTGAAAGGAATCTTGCTTCTGATGCTGATGTAGCAAACGACGGTGTACATACAGCTTGCCACTAATACAATCAGTAAATCTGGGATAATTCTCGTACCGTAAATGAAGCAGAAAATGATACTTAGAAAAATATACAATGGAATATATAACTTAATCAAAAATGCTTTTAGGCTACCTTTTTTCAAGTCCGTATAATCTTTGAGTGGAAAAACTTTATAGATCCAAGCTGCTTTATACTTTTCTGAATGTCGAAGCATAAGTACAGCTGACGGAATAATGAGCATGCTAAAATAAATATTTAAATAGCCCATACTAACGGAATAATCAACATTTTCATGCCTTGAAAAAGTAAACATAAAAATAAATGGAATGATAAAAGAAAAGCCTAAAGATGGATATACTTTCAGTTTAAACTCTCGCTCTTGTTTCATCATAAGGGAGGCGAAACGGTAGAAAGCTCTTTCTTCATTCGTTCTACAAATGATTTTTAAGAAAAGTGCTTTTAGTCGATTGTTCTTTTCTTTTTTCGATTTACTTGTACTTAATAGTTTTTGCAGATTACGTTCAAAGGTTGGAATCAGTTTTACATAAAGCCATATCGATAGTATTGGTATGACAATGGCGAAAATGCAGTATACCACTGTAAGTAAAGATTTATCGCCATTTAGCAATAGCTCATAGGGAGCGGCAAACCACATCGGGATGAGAAAAATACTCCACCAATGAAACGATACGACCATATCAAAATTAACAAATTCAAAGGATCTGATCAGGACTTGATAGCCAATCATTAGCATTAATGATAGACCGATTTGTACATAATTAATAACATCTTTCAGCTTTTCTCCGTCAAAGAATCGTAAAATAACAATATATAAAATGGCGGTAAGAGCAACAATAAATAGATTGATCAAGATTAGCTCAAGCACCGTTAAAATAAAGAATGCAATTCCTTGATTGAACAAGCCGACTAAAAGTGGGATTGCTGTTAGTGCAATGGTTAAATACGTCAGATAGATAAAAATATGCATAAATTTTGCCGCATTAATCGTTCTAGCAGCGATAGGCTTAGTAGAAAGGATGCTTCTATCCCTAACATCCAACAGAACGGAAGAAAAATCAGAAATCAAGGATGTCATAATTAAAAAAATTATCATCGCAAATGAAATGCTCATTTGGAACAGAAAGTTTTGGCCAAAGCCCATAAACGGAATAAGCACGAGTCCGAATAAAGTATAAATCCATAAAGATTTAATATAGCCATATTTTTGATCGTCCTTTTTTCTTGCTTGGTTAAATAATGTCGGTACTTTGCGTTCATCCATTGTTAATTTAATATGGAGGATTTTTCTCATCATTTCATAATCGATGCCCATTTTGACAAATACAATTCGAAATTTATCAAGCAGTTGTAAGGTTTTGAAGTCTGTCATCATCGTACCTCTTGTACAATAGAAACGAATTTCTCACCAATTTCCTTATGATCATGGAAGCCTGTCAATTGGTTGAAAATCTTTTCCAGAGTTCCCTCGGTATTTTCCGCTTGTAACTCGGCGAATGTTCCATCGGCTGCGATTTTTCCATCATACAACAGGATGATACGGCTACTGATTTTTTCAACCACATCCATAATATGTGATGAGTAGAATATAGTTTTTCCTTGGGCAGCTAGTTGAGTCAAAATCTCCTTGAAAATCATAACACTATTTGCATCTAATCCATTTATGGGTTCATCTAAAAATAGTAGATCAGGATTATGTATCAGGCTAGCAATAATTAATAGCTTTTGCCGCATCCCTTTTGAATAAGAAGAGATTCTAGCATGATACGCTTCTCCAACACCAAACAATTCCATTAAGGTTTTTGATTTATCGGCAGCAATCTCTAATTCTAGCCCATACAACTGGCCGATGAAGGTTAAATACTCATAGCCCGTTAAATTATCATACACATCGGCTATTTCCGGTACATAGCCAATTCTTCGTTTATAGTCAACGCGATCTTGCCCAATATTCTCTCCAAAAAGCTTAATTTCTCCACCGTATTCGCCTTCAATTCCCAAAATGATTTTGACAGTCGTACTTTTACCAGCGCCGTTCGGACCGATATAGCCAATAATCTCACCTCTTGAAACGTGCAAGTCGATTCCTTTTAATATTTCCTTACTGCCATAGCTCTTTGTTAAATTGGTAATCGTCAAGATTTCTTCCATTTTGCAGCTCCTTTCTGTGTATCTTATGTTAAGTGTGGATCACTTAGTAAATATATCCATAAATATAGTGTAGCATATAAAAGGGACAATAATCCTTGTGATAAAATGAAACTAGTTCATTCCCAGTCGGGGGCAATTTTATAATTTCGAGTGGGATAATAAGTAATAAATGGAGGCGTAAAATGCTAATTAAGTCGAATGAACAATTGCTTGTTTTACTGGATAATTTATTGCGTGAACCACAAAATTTTTGGAATGAATTTTATGATAAAACATTTAAAAAGATACCTTTCTTTGTTAATAAACCTGATGAAAATCTAGTCAGTTATTTAGAAAAAAAGATGATTCAGCCTAGTAAAGTTTTAGAGCTAGGCTGTGGTGCAGGACGAAATGCCATTTACTTAGCGAAGCAAGGTTGTTCAGTTGTTGGTGTTGATGTATCGGATAGAGCATTACAATTGGCGCAAGAAAGGGTTGATGAAGCTAACATAAATGTAGAGTTAATTGGTTCCAATATCTTTGAGCTGGATCTACAAGAGGAGAGTTTTGATTTTATTTATGATTCAGGCTGTTTCCATCACATAGCCCCTCACCGACGTGTGACGTATATTGAATTGATTCATACATTATTAAAACCTAATGGATACTTCGCTTTATGCTCGTTTGAAGAACAAGGTGTATATGGTGGTTCTACCATCTCAGATGAAGAAGTTTATATTAAACGTAGTTTAGAAGGTGGATTAGGGTATACAAAAAATCAGCTAAGAGAAATATTTCAGTCATTAGAAGCACTTGAAATACGAGAAATGATAGCCATGTCTAATGAAGAGCCATATTTCGGTTTAGAAGGATTTATAGTAGGTTTATTTAAAAAGAAATAAGCAGATGAAGAAAATAAAAATTGAACTGTCCGAGTATAATCCATATTGGGAAGAACAATTTGTATATGAGAAAAACAGAATTGTAGATGCTTTAGGTAATAAAGTAGTTGGTATTGAGCATATTGGAAGTACATCGATAAGGGGCTATTGTGTCCTGATAGAGAGGACACTCAATATTATGTAATGGAATCATAATAAAATTAAATAGAAGTTTGTTATTTTAAAATAGCTATATAAATGAATCAGGCGTGTTGATTAGGAAAAAATAGGTTTATTATTGAGCAATAAAAGGATTTTTTGTTGCTATTTTGCTACTATATTTCCATTTTAACTGATTGTAGCGTAGGGCTACTCGACTCCCGCGGGAAAGCGAGACAGACGAGACCCTGCACGGAGCGGATGTTTTCTGTGCGAAAGCGTGAGTGCTAACGTAGCGGCAGCAATGTTTTATCTGTGCGAAAGTGCAACGACAGCAACAACACTAGCGGAGGAAGCGGCTCGACGCTCGCCCGCAGGAAGCCTTGCTCTGCGCGAAAGCGAAGCGTCAGCGACAAAGCGAGTAGCCCGTAGCGGAAATCAGAGCCTTCAAATCAATAAAGGTGGATAAAAATGATTAATCAATACACCTGTGAATGAATATAACTTCCATTTTGATCTATTATTTTTCAAAATGGGAGTTTTTCTTTTATTATAAACACAACGCTTGCAATAATGTGGTTTCTTTGAGCAACCACTACGAAAGAAAAATACATATGGTGTGGACCTTTTAGGTTAAATGTAGTTATGCAAAAATGAAGCAAGGGGGTCAAGGGAGTGTTTAATGATTTTAAGCTTGTAGATGATCGTCCGGTATATGTGCAATTAAAGGATTATTTAAAGGAAATGATTATGAAGGGACATCTGCTGGAGCATCAGAAGCTTCCTTCTACCCGTGAACTAAGTAAATTATTATCAGTCAGTAGAAATACGGTACTGAATGCATATGCAGATTTAGAGCAAGAGGGCATCATCTATGCGGTGAAGGGAAAAGGCAATTTTGTAGGAAAGGTCACAACATTGAAAACACCATCCATTGAATTGAACTGGAAGGAAAGACTTAATAAGGCTACCTTGTTAGCCGATGAATTAGATTTAATAAGGCAAGATATTCATTGGAAAAAAGGGATGATTTCATTCAATAGTGTTGCTCCGGAAGAAAAGCTATTTGACGTTGAAAATTTTAAGAGGGCTTTTTTGACGCGGATGTCCATGGAAGGGGATATCGTTTTGAATTATGGCTATGCGAAGGGCTATAAACCTCTAATCGAGTACCTGCTGCACTATATGGAAATAAAGGGCGTCGATATTTCCAATAAAGACATTTTGATTACGAATGGTTTTACGGAGGGACTGGATATTTTAATATCCTCCTTAGCTAAAAAATCCGGCCGAGTGCTTTGTGAAAACCCTACACACCATGCTGCATTAAAGCTTTTTCGCTTACATGGACTTGAAATACACGGAATTGACATGCAGGATGATGGCATCGATATTGATCAAGTAGAGAAAAGCTTATTAGAAAAGGATTTTGATTTTGCATATTTAATTCCGTCCTATCATAATCCGACAGGGATCGTTACCTCCTCTGAAAAAAGGAATGCAATCATTCAACTTTTTTCGAAACACCAAATCCCTATTGTAGAGGACGGCTTTAATGAGGAATTACGTTATTCAGGCTCCCATTTAGCGCCGCTTATGACTTTCATTGGAGCGGGTAACAGTATTGTCTATATTAGTAGCTTTTCAAAAATTTTATTCCCAGGCTTACGTGTTGGTTGGATTTTAGCAGATAAGCAACTCATCCACTGTTTAGAAAGTATGAAAAGAGCGCGGACTATTCATACATCAACACTGGATCAAGCTGTCCTTTACCAATATTTTCTGGACGGCTATTTTGAAAAATACTTAAAAAAGGCCAGATCGGTCTATAAGAAAAAATATGAACTAGCCCGTCAAGCTTGCAAGCAATACATTCCTTTTAAAAGAATGACTGGAGATGGTGGACTTCATCTCTTTATTGAGTTAGAGGAAGGAATAAACGCTCGGATCTTATTAGAAAAGTGCTATAAAAAGGGAGTTGTTTTTTATCCTGGAGATGTTTTTTACACGAATGGTGGGGGAAGTAACACATTTCGATTAGGATTTTCTCGGTTACAGGACGAGGATATTGTCCGTGGTATTCAAATCATTGGTGATACTTTAAAAAATGACATGGGGAGTTGAAAAAATGAGAGTTGGCGTTGTTATGGGAGGGGTATCCTCAGAAAAACAAGTCTCAATTATGACAGGGCAAGAAATGATTGCTCATTTAGATCAGAGTAAATATGAAGTTGTAGCAATTGAACTACATGACAAAAAAGAGCTTATAGAAAAGGTAAAAAACCTGGATATAGCCTTGTTAGCGCTTCACGGTGAATTTGGAGAAGATGGAACGATTCAAGGTGCCCTAGAAACGTTGGGTGTTCCATATACAGGAAGTGGGATACTATCAAGCAGTATTTGTATGGATAAAAATATATCAAAAAAAATTCTTCGTTATGAGGGCGTTGAAACACCGGACTGGCTTCATTTTTCAAATAGAGAAGAGCTTCAGTTAGATCAAGTAGAAAAAATGGGCTATCCTCTAGTCGTAAAACCAAATTCGGGTGGCTCTAGCGTAGGCGTACAAATAGTACATGATAGTGAATCTTTACTAGCCTCTGTTGCTGAAGTATTCAAATGGGGCTCTGAAATCATTATTGAAAAGTATATTAAGGGCGATGAAATAACATGTGCCATTATTGATGGCAAGCTTTTACCTATCATCTCAATCAGACATACAGCAGCGTTTTTTGACTATAAGGCGAAGTATGATGATGCAGCAACGATTGAAGAGGTTATTGAGTTACCGCCTGCAACCCATGAACGTGTTGCTAAAGCCGCAAAAGCCTGCTATAACGTATTAAAATGCAGTGTTTATGCTAGAGTTGACTTGATGGTGAAGGATGGAATCCCGTATGTCATGGAGGTCAATACATTGCCAGGGATGACAAAAAACAGCTTACTGCCAAAAAGCGCATCCTTGGCAGGGATTACCTATACGCAACTTCTAGATACAATTATCGAAATTTCCTTACAGGTTAGGGGAAATGGGGAAAATTGATAAAATTTAAGATGATGACATTTGTAGAACGTATACCGTATATAAGTTGATTGGAGTGGAGACTGGACGCCCCCAGGAAAGCGCCCAGTCGGAACGGAAATCAACCACACGTTATGGTTATAATCCAAAATGGGTAAGTATGAGTAGATAATAGTTCCAATGGAAAAAACACCTTTATGTTGATAAGGGATTAAACGCATTTTCAACAAAAGGTGTTTTTCAAATTCAGTTCTTATAAACTAAGCTTTCGATAATTCAATAAATCCTTGTCCAAACACATCTCTTACATCGTGAATGGCGATAAAAGCATCTTTGTCTATTTCTTTAACGATTTTCTTTAGCTTTACAACTTCCTGTTTACTAATGACAATATAAAGAATTTCTTTTTGCTCTTTCGTATAATAGCCATGACCTGATAGGACTGTGACGCCTCGATTCATAAAACCACTCACATGGCTGGCAATCTCTTCGGGCTTTTTCGAAATGATCGTAACTGCCTTTTTAGGGTTCACCCCTTCAATCACAAATTCCATTACCTTCGTTCCGACATATAGCATAATAATAGTGAGCATTAATGCTTCTGCCCCAATAATAAAATAAGATGAAAAAGCAACAATTAAATCAAAGAATAATAAGCCGTAACTTACACTCCAGCCTAGATATTTGTTCGTCATTCTAGCTAAGATTGTTGAACCTGCTGTTGTTCCGCCAACTCTTATAATTAAGCCTATACCTACGCCAGCAAAAACCCCGCCAAAAATAGTATTCACAATAATTTCATTTGAAGAAATAGACCATGATTCTGTCAAATGTAAAAAGAGTGAATGGAAGGATACGGCAATAATCGTATAAATGGTCGTTTGTCTACTTAAGAATCTATAACCAATCACTAATAAAACTGCGTTTAGCAAAAAGCTCACAATACTTGGCGACCATCCAAACAGATAATACGCGATGATGGTTATACCTGTTACGCCACCTTCACCTAAATCATTAGGAATAACAAATAAGTTTACAGCCAGCGCAAAAAGCAGCGACCCAACCATAATCATTAAAATATCCATAATGTATTTCTTCATACACACACCACCATAAAAAATTGATTTTTTCCTAAAGAACATACTATATCAAGTTCTATTCATATTATATACTTTTTGGAATGTTCATTTGTGATAAATATGTAATTGTTAGTATGTCCTTTGTCAGAGAGAAAATTGAATATTATATTTGCGAAGAAGAGATTGCCAATGGTGATGTGGATTGGTGTTGGTGTAAATTGGCGTATTTTTAAAAAATTGCCTATATAGATATGGTAAGCTACACTATTGAGGAGGGCTATGCTCTTAACATCTCGGAGGCATTAAAGTGGGGAGCTACTAAAAGTCCAGATAGCATTGCGTGTGGATAATGCTAACTCCACAGCATTGCAGGAAGGGGCTTATTAATAATGGAGGTATTAATTTGAATATAGTACTTTGGATTATTGTGGGTATATTAGTTTGCGGTGGTTTAGTAATGGGAATTGGAATTTGGATGTTTAAGAAAGAAATAAATGAAGAGAATCCTGAATATATTGTACAATTCATCAAGGAAAATATAGCTAGTGAAAATGTATCCTTAGCGATTCATTACAATAATGAGAAATGGGTAGATGTTAATACGAATAAGCAATTTCCTTTAGCCAGCACGGTTAAAATTATTATAGCCATAGAATATGCACAACAGGCAGCAGACGGACGTATAAATCCTCAGCAACAAGTTAGTTTAAAGGAATTAGAAACATTTTATATTGCAAAAACAGACGGTGGGGCACATGAGGCATGGATCTCTGCGTTAAATCAAAGCAAAAATATTTATAGTGTGCCTTTAAGTGAAGTAGCCAATGGGATGATTGCTTATAGTTCTAATGCAAATACGGAATATTTAATGCATGTGCTGGGGCTTCAAAATATTAATGAGGTTCTAAAGAGTTTAAATGTTTTAGATCATGACCCCTTATATCCAATCACAAGTGCAGTGTATATACCTATTCAATTGATGAATGAAAAAAATCTAACTAACGAAGAAACATTAAAAGCTATGATAAATATGGATATGATTGAATATCGGGATCGAGCGCTGAATATTCATAATAACTGGTTAAAGAATCCTCTTACTGATGAGGAGAAAAAACAGTCATTAAAAATTCTAAATATGGATATACAAAAAGTATGGTCTGATCGTTTGGTAAAAGCAACTACAACGGAATATATTTCTATTTTAGAAAAGCTCAATAGTAAAAAATACTTCAATGAAGATGTACATAAGTATCTTGATCCAGTTATGGAACAGTTAATGCAAAATCCTAAAAATCGCGAATGGCTAATTCATGCAGGTCAAAAGGGCGGATCTACTGCATTTGTTTTGACACTAGCGTTCTATGCAGAAGATAAAGATGGTAATCAGACGGAAATGGCCTTTTTTGCTAATAACTTAAATACGATAGAACAAACAAAATTAACTAAAAACATGAATGGTTTTCAATTGAAATTTTTAAAAGACGAGAAGTTCCGTATGCAACTAAAAAAAGAATTGTCCGAGATATAAAATTCTCATATATCAATGGTCGAAGAAGCATGACTTTTAGATGATGACATATGAAAATGAAGTACATTTCCTCAGTGCTTTGCATACGATACTATTATCTACATTCAGCAAATGTTTGTAACGAAAGTGAAATTCCTACCTCTGAAGGTACTGGGATGAATGCGGATGTGGTCCCTTTTCAGGGTATCCAAACATATACTGAATGAAGATAAAGCCTCCGGCGGATGTCACGGATTTTGAAAGGAATGAATTGTGCAGGCGCAATTCAAAATCCGGACGCAATTACGCCAAGGCGAAATTGATAATGTATGAGAGGATTGAAGTAAATGTACTATCCTTATTACGGAAATACATCGGTGTATAATTATGGTTATCAACCTGTGTACTGGTCTTATCCTAACCACTTAACATACGATAACAGACCGAATTCCTTCTATTATGCCAACAATGGCAACAACAATCCCCAACTAAAGGATTATGGACCAAAGCCCTTTGTCGTTAACATCGAAGAAGCTACTAAGCAGAACAATAATTACCGTACTGCGCTATGGACGGGATCAAATTTACAGGTTACAGTTATGAGTCTTAATGTGGGAGAAGATATTGGCTTAGAAATGCACCCCCATGTTGATCAATTTTTACGTATTGAACAAGGCAATGGAGTCACTCAGATGGGTCCTAGCAAAGACAATTTAAACTTCCGAAGAAATGTAAACGAAAATTTCGCAATAATGGTACCTGCTGGAACATGGCATAACGTAACGAATACAGGGGATATACCCTTAAAACTTTACACGATATATGCTCCTCCAAACCACCCATTTGGCACTGTACATGTTACGAAAGCAGATGCGATGGCTGCAGGTGATTAAGGTTTAATGAAAAAGACAACTCCTACTTAGAGAAGTTGTCTTTTTTGATGTCGTTTAAATGAAATATAAATAGACAATAAGCCATTTAATGCTAAAAGAGTAATCGTTAATATAGTCAAAAATGCAATATCAGGAGAAAACGATCTAATAGTGTTCCAAGGTGATCCTGTACTATAACTTAATAACGGAACGGTGATAACTGCCAAAACTAAAAGTGTCATACCGAAAATACGCCACATACGTCTTTTTTTCGATTTTTTTGATTTAGCCTTTATTAGTAGGCAAATAAACATCGCGAAAAGTAAACATAATAGAGCAATTGTTATGAGTTGAATAGTAGGTTTATATTTAGGTACATCAACCGGTTCTTCTCCGTTTAAAATATTGATAATCCCTTGTTTAAGATATAGAAGTGCCTCTTCTTCTAATATATGGCTTTTATTAGTAAGAATCACACCGCCCCAACCTGTTTCCGGTATAAAAAATACTTCTGAACGTGCATCAGGGTTTGAACCAGAATGCCACATCATCTCTTCTTCTGAGTTTGGATTTGTGATGCGTACACCAAGGCCATAATATCGATTTTTACTAGTTTGAACGAGAGGGGATACATAAAGGTCCATAGCATTTTTGCTTAAAAAATTATTATTGTCAGATTGACTAAGAAGTCTAATGTATTGGACCATATCTGTTGCACTTGCTGTTATATATCCATATGGTGCCCCGCCATTATCATAGGTTACTGAGCTTTTTCTTGGAAGACCAAACCATGACTGATAGCCAGATAAATACCCTTTTTTATAGGCCATGCTTTCATTAGCGGCTGCGTTTTTCATCCCTAATGGTGAAAAAACTTGTTCCTCCATATACTCAGAATAGGTTTGATTGGTAACTTCTTCGATGAGAGCACCAAGAATAGAAAAGTTAGCATTACTGTACTGGTGTTTTTCCCCAGGTGCAGCGGTCAACTTAACATTTGATAAACTTTCTACATTGTCCTTTATAGCACTTAAATCTTTAGATTCTTTATCTGAAATAGATAAGCCAGAATAAGTGCTTATCCCACTTGTTTGTGTGAGTAAATGTTTAATGGTAATTTGGGATGCTGCTTGTTTATCTTTAAGCGTAAACCATGGAATATACTTTTGGACTGAATCATCTAATTGAACCTTGCCTTCATCAATTAATCTCAATATGCCTAAGCCTGTTAATGATTTACTAATAGAGCCAATTGCAAATGGAGTGTCAGTAGTTACTTTTTCAGCAGATTCTCCCGTTACGCCCCACGATTTGGAGTAAAAAAGATCATTATTATGAACAATGGCAATAGATGCCCCAGGAATTCGCTGTTCTTCTAAAAAGTTTTCGACATAATTATCTAGAGTACTCTTGATGTCTTGTTGTGCGGAAATTTGTGAGACTGGTAGAAATAGATTGAACGGAATGAATAATAAACATACTAATAAAACTTTAAATATCGGAAATGTTTTCATTGTCATTTCACCTATTTCTTCCAATAAATTTCACTGCAAGTATAGATATTGAACAGGAAATAGAAATACTCATTAACATCAGTAAGGAATTCCACCAAGCATTATCAGAAATTTGGTAGACAATATGATAATCAAATGTTGCGTTCGTATGTTGCGGGTTAAAGGAATCCGTTAAAAACATCGATAGTATTAGCTGGGAGCCAAGATAGGCAACAATAAAAGTACAAAATCCAATAATTAATGATAATCCGGGTCTACTTTTCCGTATTTGTTGTATTTCCGAATGAAGGTCGATCCCCTTAATCTCTAGAAAATCTTTAATAAATGTCGTAGTATCTCCCAATTCATCTATACTATCTATTCCATAGTCACGACATTCTTGAATATGTTCTACCAGCTGCTGTTTGATATTTCTTCTTTCTGTTGTGCTGATACGATACTGTTTTAATTCCTTTAGGACTTCGTTTAAATATTGCTTTTCTGCTAAACTCAATTCCATAGTCATTCAAAAAGTTCTCCTTTCAAACCACTTTGCAGTAGGGATTTTATATCTTGTTGTAACTCCAACCACTCGTTGATTTTTTTTTGAAGATACACTTCTCCTTTTTCATTGATTTCATAATAAACTCTAACCTTCCCGTTGTCCGTCATTTCACGGTAAGTATCAACCCATTCTTGATCCTTCAGCTTAGTCAAAATGGGATAAATGCTGCCTACTCCTTTCAGTTTTAAGTTGTGTTTTTCTAACTCCTTCATAATTTCATAACCATAACTTTTTTTCTGCGACAATATAGACAACACGCACATTTCTAAATGACCTTTTATTAAACTTGTTCTATCCATAAATTGACTTTAACAAAAGTATATACTTCTTTCAAGTATATGTTTTTGTTACGAATACTTTTGGGAGGACATAGAATTTCAAAGCATATATCATGCAGTAGAAAGGAGTAAAGTGGTATTTTTAGTTCAAGAACGCTAATTTTATTCATTGGAGGATTATATGAATGGAATATAAACTATTAGTAGACGAAATTGAAAATTTAGTGGAATTATTAACTCAAAATAAGTGGATTCATCATATTGACCAAATTTTAAAAGAGGAATCTATTCGAAAAGCGTATGCAGAAGGATACTATCACAACGATCGCGAAACGCATTGGATCATTGATAATGAAGAAAAGGTTGGGATTATCATAATTCATGACATAAATGACACAATCCCATTATTCGATATCCGTTTAGATGCACGTTATAGAGGAAAAGGATACGGGGTAAAGACACTTCTCTGGTTACAAGATTACTTGTTTGGAGAAAGAGGTAAGATTCGTATTGAAGGTTATACGAGAGTTGATAATATTGGTATGAGAAAATGCTTTACGAAAGCAGGTTTTGTGAAAGAAGGTTATTTAAGAAATGCTTGGGAAAATGCAGATGGTACTGTGACAGATAGTATCTTATATGGTGCAATTAAAGATGATTGGATGTTAGGTAGAACAACGCCTATAAAAATGGATGATGTGCCCTATTAAAAATTTTCGATTAGAAAAGGGTGTTGTGGAATGTACACAGAAAAAGATTTGCTAAGAGCTTTAAAAAAATCCTGGTCAAGTCAATCAAGTTCAAAATGGAGTCTAGATAATCCGGCAAGAGGACAATGCGGAGTTACTGCATTAGTTGTAAATGATATTCTTGGAGGCGAAATTTATAAAACATGGCTTGATGAAGGCTGGCATTTCTATAATATGCTCGCAGGGGAAAGAAGAGATTTTACAGAAGAGCAGTTTTCGTACAACCTCGAATATCAAGACCTTTGTTCAAGCAGAGAAGAGGCTTTTCAAGATACCAATGATGCTCAATATAGCTATCTTCAAACACAGGTTTATAGGAGCCTACCCTTAAATTATAGTATCTGTACGTGGAAATATTAATAGTTACATTTTTAATAGTATAAAGGCGATTTTTAATAACTTCTCAATTTTTAAGCATAAGCAAAACTCAAATTTGTAAAGTAGTAGACAATTAAAGCAAGAAACCCCATTATTCATATTTTGAAACCCTCACATATGGAAATTGAATCATCTTCTATCGTCGCACCTCCCTGTGAATTAGTAACCTGAGATTAGTAAATTCTGTATAAAATAATATGTCGGGTAGCTTCGTTTTTAGCAAGATATAAATTGAGTCAATAATCTTATTATTGACTCAATTCTAAAAGATAGATAATATAATAATTATTTTAAAAAATGTATAAATAGTATGTTTACTATCTTTATTGAATATGGAGTGGTTATTATGGCAAATTTTTTACGAACAAAGTCAATCGAGCAAGCCAATAAAATAACTGAAGTTGAACGCTTTAAACTTAAACGTGAACTGGGATCGTTGCAATTATTGCTGTATGTACTAGGAGCCACAATTGGAGCGGGGATTTTTGTACTGCCAGGAACTACAGCTGCTTTACATGCAGGTCCTGGTGTCGTTGTTTCTTTCTTAATTGGGGGTCTTGTAACAATTGCAGTTGGACTTGCTTATGTCGAATTCGCAGCGATGGTACCTGTCGCCGGGAGCGCTTATACTTATTCTTATATTGCATTAGGTGAAATTATTGCTTGGATAATCGGTTGGGACTTACTATTAGAGTTTATCGTTATTTCTAGTACAGTTGCAGTTGGTTGGAGTGGATACGTCAATTCGTTTTTACAATCTGTGGGAATTCACTTGCCAGGAGTTTTAACAAAGGATATTGCTCATGGTGGGATTGTGAATCTACCTGCTGTGGCTGGTTGGCTAATTGTAGCTTGGATTGCACTAAGCGGAATTAAAAATGTGGGCCGATCAAATATGTTATTTACAGCTGCAAAGGTTGGCGCGATTATCTTGTTCCTTGCTATTGGGGCTTTTCACGTTAATCCTATAAACTGGACACCATTTACACCATTTGGCTGGTCAGGTGTAATGGCGGGAGCAGCATTAGTGTTCTTTGCTTTTACTGGATTTGATGGTGTAACAACTGTTCTGGAAGAAGTAAAAAATCCGCAAAAAACAATACCAAAAGCTTTAATTGGTGGTTTAAGTGTATTAACGCTTATTTATGCACTTGTTGCACTAGTATTAACAGGTATTGTACCATCCCCTGAGTTAGATGTTCCAAATCCTACTGTATATGCACTACAATCTGTTGGTATTCAATGGGGAGGTGCTATCATTGCAGTATCAGTTATTTTTGGATTGCTTGCTACGATGATTGCCAATACAACTAGTGCGACACGCGTGCTGTTTGCAATGAGCCGTGATGGACTTCTACCAGAACGTATTGCACAAACAAATAAAAAAACAGGAGTACCTGTATTATCAACTTTAATTGTGGTTGGAACAGGAATTCTCTTATCAGGATTTTTATCGATCGGAGAATTAGCGGAATTTGCTAATATCGGCGGTTTAACTGCTTTTGCTTTAACAACAGTTAGTGTTGTTGTTCTTCGCTATACACGACCAGATCAACCACGTGTATTCAAAGTACCAGCGTTATGGCTTGTAGCAACTGTAGGTGTTGGAGGATGTCTTGTATTAATTTTTAGTCTCCCATTATTTACGATACTACGCTTTTTGCTATGGTTGGCAATAGGTTTAGTTATTTATTTTGCCCATGGATATAAACATGCTAAAATGAACGCTAAAAATGAAAATCTATAAATGTGACATACACCCCTTTGGTTCTAAAGGGGTGTTTTTGTAACTAACTTACATACAGAGCAGGTCGCACATTCTTGTTCATACCAACATATTCTAAGTTTAAACTTCCTTACATGCCCAGGCATCAATCTCAACCTTTAGGGGAGGGGCAGCAAGTGCTACTACGTAAATTAATGTCGTACATGGAAGGTGCCCCAACGCAATAAAAGACTAGCTTCGTTAAATCTTGAATTTCCATATTTGCACTTTCAAGATTCTTTTGGATATTTTCTAATGCTAACTTCATTTGAGCTAATGGCCCTTCAGGTACAGTCCCGTCTTTCTCCATTCCTATTTGTCCAGATAATGTTAACCATCTCTGTGGTCCTGTCACCTCAATCTGATGTACATAAGGAGCAACTGGTAGATGAATGTCCTCCGGGTTTCTGGCAACTTTCATATAATCAATCCTTTCTGTTTATGGCTCATCACCAAAAGTTGTGGATGACATTTGTTAAAACATATACTATGTAAATAAGTTGATTGGAGTGGAGGCTGGGTGACTCCTTGGGGATCAGCGAAAGAGGAACGAAGACTAAGAGCATCACGTCCTGTGATAACGCCTTCGTGACCTACATCGTGTAGGCCCGAGACCCTGGAGCGAGCAACGCGAGTGAAGCGGCTCATCGGACGCCCCCAGGAAAGCGCCCAGTCGGAACGGAAATCAACCACACGTTTTGGTGATGAACCCTGTTTATGGTGAAAATGGTAATAATAATATCATACTAAAACTAATTCTAATTTTACTACCATCATAAAAGAACTTACATTGGATATGATGGTTCAAAAGGTTATAATAGAATAATAGAATCAAGGCTTATAACGCTGATACAGCTTTCAATAAAGTACAAAAGTAGTGTCATTAATTTTTATTATGATAAGGCATACAATTCTTTTCGCTCCTTGGATTAATTATTTTCTAATAAGACTTAAAAAGCGCATGCATTTAAGTGGTGATGGAAATAATATTCCAATGAAGGAGGGAATTTACATAAGGATGATACGTAATGTTTTACACCAATTTTTTACTTGCTTATGTTCATTTGATAGCGACACCCAGGCAGTAAAGACAGCGAAGCCGTATTGTAGAAGGAGTGAATACATGAGTAATTTCTTTCGAAGTAATGGATTTAAACGATTTATAATTCTAGTTGGGATCGCTATTGCACTATATTTGATGCGAAGTATGATTAATCTTGTTCTTCTCACGTTCATTATTACTTACTTGATGAACCAGCTTACCACAAAGACAACAAAAGAGATTAGAAAGTATGTACCGATGAACGAGAAAGCCGTGACAGTTACCCTCTATCTTTTACTTGTTGCAGGGATTGTGGCTGTTATCTATAAGTATTTGCCTGTCGTAACCCAACAAATTACGCAGCTTTTTGACCTTATCGCTAGCTTTAGTCTCGATCCAGATGATAACGAGATTACAAGGTATTTAGCTCCAACTTTTGAGAAAATTGAACTTGGTAAATATTTAGAGCAGGGTGTGGACCTAACTCTTAAAAATATTACGAATATTGGTAAAATCATCTTGCATGTGTTCATTGCCCTAATTTTAAGCTTGTTTATTTTGCTTGAGAAGAAACGTATTACGGAATTTACAGCGAAATTTAAGGATAGCAAAGTAAGTCACCTTTACTATGAATTACAATATTTCTCAAAAATATTCATTCGTTCTTTTGGTAAAGTGATTGAGGCACAATTTATAATTGCAGCCGTCAATTGTGTTTTATCTGTTATTGCCCTATATATTATGGGCTTCCCACATTTGATTGCACTAGGAATTATGCTCTTTATACTAGGATTAGTGCCTGTCGCAGGGGTCATTATGTCTTTGATTCCTCTAAGTATCATTGCATACAGTATCGGTGGTTTCATGTACATTTTTTATATCTTGATTATTGTTATGATTTTACATGCAATAGAGGCATACTTCTTAAATCCAAAGCTTATGTCGGCGAAGACAGATTTACCGATTTTCTATACGTTTATCGTTATTCTCTTCTCAGAGCATTTCTTCGGTGTGTGGGGCTTAATTATCGGTATTCCATTATTTATGTTCTTACTCGATATTCTGGGGGTTACGTCCTCAGAGGGTGAAGAGCAACATGCCACGGCAGTGCCAGGTAAGTAAATTGAATAAAGTTTTTGTTCAAAAAGGAATCAAGTGTGTATGATTCCTTTTTGTCTTTGTTAATTGAAAAAAATATACATGCTAAGATAAACTTGAATAAATTTACAACCTAAGGGGGGATAGAAGTGAGTAAATATGTGAAGCTACTAGATTCGGAAGCAGCCCATGCAAAGCCTAATTTTACTATGGCAATACTTTGCATGGGGTAAATTTTAACTTCTTTCAGCAAAAGTCTCCCACTTCTATAGGTGGTGAGGCATAATTGATTATTTGCCTCGAAGTATTTCTTATAAAATTAGCTTTGCTACCTTATTTTATTTTCAAAATAAAAATGAGGGGTTGGCAATATGGCTTATAAGAAGGCTTCAGTTATCTTACCGAAAGAGCTTTTACTAGAAATCCAAAAATATGTTCAAGGTGAAATGATTTATATTCCTAAAATAGAAAACACTTATTTAGAGTGGGGTGCACGTTCAGGCACAAAGAAATATATTGAAGGTAGAAATAAGTCGATAAAAGAAGCGTTTACGAATGGAACTTCAATTGAACAATTATCTACTGAGTATCATTTAGCAGTAGAAACGATTAAAAAAATTGTATATACAAAGTAACTTATTAATGAGCACTGGCAGCTAATATGTTGGTGCTTTTCGTATGTATAAAACAGTTCCTAATTGAATTAGGCATATTCTTTCTAATCGAAATCCCTTTTAATATAGTTAAAGGGAGGGGTTTTTTAATGATTATAGGGCAAGGTGTATTTTTAAGACCTATTACTGAAAAAGATGTAGATAGTATTTACATGGGTCTTCAAAATGAAGAAATTATGTATATGACGGGTACGCGTAATATTTTTACGAAGGATCAGATTAGAGAGGCTTTAAATCGATTTAGCGAAGATTCCACACGCCATGATTTTGCAATTTGTTTAGTAGAAAATAGCCAAATTATCGGTGATTTAGCCATTATGGAAATAGATTTAGACAATAAAAAGGCCATGTTCCGTATAGCTTTACACAGTATAGAGAATTGCGGCAAGGGATATGGGGCTGAAGCGGCTCAGCTTACTCAAAAATTCACGTTCGAGGAGCTTCAGCTTAATCGCTTAGAATTACAGGTTTACTCTCATAATATCCGTGGAATGAAATCCTACGAGAAGGTGGGCTTCAAAAAGGAAGGCATACTAAGGCAATCCTTATATATGAACGATAAGTATTCTGATGAAATTATTATGAGTATTCTTCGTGATGAATATATGGAATTAAAAAAGAACCATTAAAAGATTTTTACGAAGGTAGTTTTTGCAGGATGGTAGTATTGAAGAAAACAAGAAATTTTAAAATAGGAATCTTAACAAAGCGGCCTTAAATGAGAAAATTCATCTCTCTTTTGAAGGTGCTTTTTTGTTATGTTCAAGTAGATGGAATTACTCCACCAAATTGGCGAGGTACTTATTTAGATCCGTGGTTTGGAGACCTCTTGCTGTCAATATATGAAGAACAACTATGTTATTAATTCTGGCTTTCATATCTATCTTTAGGTAGTTATTGCTTTTGTTTGAAGTTTTAAAGCTCATCACCAAAAGTTGTGGATGACATTTGTTGATACGTATGCCTTGAATATAAGTTGATTTCCGTTCCGACTGGACGCCCCCAGGAAAGCGCCTAGTCGGAACGGAAATCAACCACACACGCTGTGGTGATGAGCTAGTTTTAATCAAAAGGGCTAATATATGGAAAAATATGATATTATGGTGAATATTTGTTAAAGGGGGCGGTCATTATGACAAACAAAACTGTTTTTATAATGAAATACTGGGGGATAACGCATAATTAACAATGATATGAAGCGTTTCCCTGAATTCGGAAGGGGAAAAAATGTATGAGTAAGAATGCTGTGAAAATTGTAGAAGTCAATGCAGAGAATTGGTATGAGTGTTGCCTATTACAAATATCAGAAGAGCAAAGAGATTATATTGAACCAAACGCTATTTCAATAGCACAATCAAAGTTTGAGCCAACATTAAAACCATACGTTATTTATTTTGAAGAGCGAGTAGCAGGTTTCTTAATGTTTAATTCTGTAATAGAAGAGCTTGATGGCTATTGGATATATAGAATTATGATAGATAAGCATTTTCAAGGTAAGGGTATAGGGAAAGTAGCTACTGAGCTAATGATTGCAGAAATAGCTAAATTACCAAATGCGCAAAAAATTATAGTAGGTTATCATCCAGAAAATAAAGGTGCACATTATTTATATTCAAGCTTGGGATTCAAAGATTATGGTGATCGCTTTGGTAAAGAAATGGCTGTCATTAAATATTTATAATAATATAAAAGGGGCCTATTTAAGGTCCTTTTTGTATTTTTTTTCAGTAAGTCTGTTACTTTAGTATTGTTTATATATTCTATATTCTGTAATATTATCCATTAGGAGGTGTTATAGTGAAAAAACTACTTATAACTTTATTAACAGCAACTTTAGTATTCTCAGTCACATCATTTAATGCTGATGTACAAGCGAAAGAGACATTTAAAAACTGTAAAGAATTAAACAAAAAATACCCTAAAGGTGTGAAAAAAGATCATCCTGCCTATCAAGATAAGCTTGACAGAGATAAAGATGGTTGGGCTTGTGAAAAATAGAAATTAAACAATTTAAACCCCTTTCGAAACAATAATCGAAAGGGGTTTTCTTCTTCGGTTATAGTTCTAACTTAAGCTGCTTACCTCTGAAAAAATCGTATGTGATTTTCTCTTCATAAAGATAAAAATAAGCAATGCAGTAATGCCTTCTGCGACAGGGAAGGTCCACCAAATAGCTTGTGGGCCAAGCAATTTAGGTAACAGTACGAGCGCAGGGATAAATAATATAATACTGCGTAATAACATAATAGTTGTTGCAAGTCGGATTTTTTCAATCGATTGGAAGAATTCTGCAAACACCATATTCATACCAAGGAATACATAGCCAATTGCAAAGTATGCAAAGCCCTGTGCCGCCATGTTGCGAATTTCCAGCGTGCTATCACCAAATAGTGCTATTAGCTGTGTAGGAAATAACATAGCGATGATGGCAGTAGTTAAACCTAAAATAAGGGCAGTGGCAATACCGATTTTCAACAGCGCTGTTAACCTCTCTGTTAATCTTGCACCGTGGTGATAACTAACTAGAGGTTGTAGAGCCATACCAATACCAAGGAATACCATTAACAGTACCGTATGAATATAGTTAATCATGGCGTATGCAGTAACTCCATTTGATCCTAAATAATGTAAAAATGTAACATTATATAAAATGACCATTACAGCGACAGAAGCTTCAACGATAAAGCTTGGTAGCCCAATAGCAAATATTTTCTTTAAATCAGATAGGCTGAAAAAATTACGCACAAATTTTAATTCGGATTGCTTTCTGAAGAAATGAAGGCATAGCACGGACATACCGATAATTGTGGAAAGAGATGTGGCTAGGGCACAACCTGTTACGCCATAATTGAGCACGAAAATAAAGATATAGTTTAATATTATGTTTAAAACAGATGTAGTAATTAAGCCCATCATGGCGAGCTTTGGATTACCATCATTTCGAATAAAAATACTTAGTAAATTTTCAATCGTATAAAACACACCGAAAATCAAAATAACATGTAGATATTCTTGGACATAGGGATAGGTAGCATCACTTGCCCCGAATATATACGAGATTTCCTTTAAATTTAATAAAAGTATTAAAACCAGTGTCATAACGACAACGATCATGGTTGTAAATGCTAATGTGAAGAGCTGATGCGCCCGTTTTTTATTGCCCTCACCAAGAGAAATTGAAAATAGTGTAGCCCCACCCATACCGATCCAAAGGGAAATGGATAGCAAAATAGAGAAAATTGGTACGGCGATATTTACTCCAGCTAGAGCGGTTGTTCCAACTCCGTGACTTACGAAAATACCATCTACTAAAATATTCACCGACATCAGCAACATGCCAATCATCGCTGGGAATAAGTATGATAAAAATAACGGCTTCAGCGGTCTTGTTTCAATAGGATTAATGGTTGTCATGAGCATGTACCTCCAATAGCATTACCTTTTCACCGTTTTCATCTAGTTCACCATTAAAAACGAATCCAAATTTTTCATATAGCTGAATGGCTACTATATTGTAATCATAAACGCTTAAATATATTTTTTGGCAGCTGAAGTTAGCTACTAAATATTTAATAAGTTGCTGTAAAAAGTATTTTCCCAATCCTTGATGCTGATAGCGTTCATCAATGAAGTAGCGATCTAACCAAACACGCTGCGTATTGTTCTTATATGGGAACGCACCATACATAGCGAAGCCAACTGCAATGTCCTCTCTATATAATCCGACTGGAATATAACGTGTATCAGTTTCTGCCTCCGCCAAACATTGCAAGGTACTCTCAATAAAATCCTGCTGATTATCTGCAATGCGTAATGATAAAATTTCCTTTTTGTTTAAAGCTGTAATGTCACGAATTTCCGTGAACATAATGTCAAAACCTTTCTGTTATTAATTTCTTTCAGCAGATGTCTAGAAATCCGCTGAAATAGACGATTCTGGACGCAATTTTGCCGTGGCATAATTGGTTGTGAATAGCTACAATTTAATGTATATAGTAACTATATAGTCAAGGAGGGAAACTTTAAAATGTTTAATAAAAATGTAAAATATTTTACAACTGGTGAATTCGCTAAAATTTGTAAGGTGAATAAACAAACACTCATTTACTACGATCAAATTGGTTTATTATCACCAATCATGAAGGATAGTAAGGACTATCGTTATTATTCCATTGCGCAATATGAATTTTTTAGTGTGATAGAGCTATTGAAGGCGGTAGGTATGTCTTTAAAGGATATTCAAACATATATGGCAGAAAAATCACCTGAAAATTTCTTAGACTTGATGCGACAGCAAAAGGACATTGTAGCGAAAAAACGTCGAGAGCTTGAGATGATTGAAAACATTATCGATGTAAAAATCGATTTAACAGAGGAAGCCTTACACCTTGATTTTGATAGCATTACGATTGAGCACCTACCAGAGGCCACATTATATTTAAGTAAAAATATCGAGGATTCGATGGAAGAACAGTTTACGAAGGCTGTTTCAGATTTTATAGATGAGTTAGATCGTTCTCAATTAGACACAGGTTATCCTATTGGGGGTATGACAAGAAGAGAGCAAGTATTAGCCGGAAACTATGATAATTATAGTTACTTATATATAGAGCAGCCACAGCCGAGAGAGGGCCATCCATATTTTAAAGCGATTGAAGGAGATTTTATCGTTGGTTATCACGTAGGACTGGCCACTACACTTGGTGAAACATACGAGCGATTATTTAAAGTAATGCGAGAAAAAGGTTACGAATTAGGGCAGTACGTATATGAGGAATATATTTATGACGCCGTTATTAAAAATCGTGAGGAGGAATATGTAACGAAAATTATGGTGGAAATTAAAAAAGGTTGTTGATAAGGTTTTTGCTTATCAACAACTCACTATTAGAAAGAGTCACTCTAAACAATTAGAAAAGAACTAGTAAAGGTAAGCAATTTAGCATGTATATTGAGCTTTAATGGAAGTAAAATCCTAGTGTTTAAAGCAAATTGAAGTCTAATCCTAATAAGTGAATGATTTCCTGACGATATAGTAGAGAGTCTATAAATATTAGTAATACTTGGTGCAAGCTTAAATAAGAGTATCTTTCTTAACGTAGGGGAGGAAATAAGATGTGGATTGAACGTTGGCAGCATTTATTAAAACGGCTTGAACAGCAAGGGGCCAGGGTGTATCCACTTGAGATAAAGCCTGTAGTTACAGAGCATGAGCTACTAATGGTAGAGGAACGGCTTGGTGTTCGAATCCCTTCTGAGTTCCGTAATCTATTACTACATTTTTCTCAACAAGTGGGGATGTATTGGTATTTGCCAGACGAGGCTTTGCTTCCTATTGAATTAGATGATACGCCTTCTGGTGACTTTGGTTGGAGCTTGGAAGGGCTAGATTTCCCTTATTTTGGGGGAGATGATGAAGGTTCAGATGAACAACTATACTTACAGTTTCATACGGCTGGCAATGGCGATGCGCTCCTTATTAGGATTAATGATGGTTCTGTTTGGTATTGGAGTCACGAGGAAGATGAGTTTGATCTGCTGGCAGGGGGCTTTCATGATTATGTAGAGCGAGTTACGGCATTAGGTTGTATAGGTGCAGATTGCGGACAGCATCGACAGTTTTGTAGTGAGGATGGATTGGATTTGAGCCTAACTAGCTCTCAAATATGGCTGAATTGGCTTGAACAATATTTAACACTAACTTTAAAGCAAGCGATGTCTAATTTGGAGTTATTATTCATCTATGTATCTATGCATGGGGTGAAAGATACTAATGTTCAGGAAGTCTTCTCGCAGTTTGATTCATCGGAAGTGTACCATGTACTTCGGAATAAAATTGAACAAACACTGCCACCAGCTGATAAAAAAGTATGGAGTGAAGTACTAGTAAATGTCTGTGCGGTGGAGGCAAGAGACTGGGTAAGAACGCTTTGGGGTGACCAAAATGATATGCCTAGCTCGATTCGTGATTATTTAACCGCCTATTGTCTACCAGCCGAAGAAGGTTTATCACTTGTTCTTCAAAATATCGGGAAACAGACAGTTGATGCCTATACAGCTTTACATCGACTACGCCATTTCCATAATCCGAATATTATAACGTGGATGAAGCATTATGTTGCATTTCCTATAGATGGGTGGGACACACTTTTTTCGGAATCACAGCCAAGTGCAGAGACACTATTTGAATGGCTGAATGGCAGTGAAGTAGAGCGACTTACGGCTATTCGCGCAGTATGTCAAATGATGCGGCAAGGAATGAAGCCAACGACTCTTGTAGACAAGGAGCAATGGCGACAATTGCTTAGCTTTTGGAAAGAAAATGAAATACTAAGAAAAAATAAACAGCTATTTAGCCAAGCTCTCGAAGGTTTGGATAATTCATTGTAAAGGAGAGAGAAGATTGAACCATTTCACGATATTTGCTTCTAAGAACGACATAGAGGATGTCGAGTTAAAAATTTCAGACGCCTTTGCAAAGGGCTTTGCTATTGTTAAAAGTGAAAATGAGTATTCGATAAAATCCAAAGCATTGTTTAAAAAACATAAATTTACCATTAGGGTTATGTCTGAAGATACGAATCCAGATTACTTCACTAAAAACATTCCTGGAATGATGGGCTATTACGATAATATTCCTTTTGAAGATGACAATTTAAAAGAATTAGTGTTGACTCAAATATCCGTGTTAAATACAGTGATAGCTATTGAATCAGAAAAAGAGATAACTGAAGAACAGTTGCTGTTATTTTCGAGGTTGTTATCAACTATAGGTGGCATTGGCTTTTTACCGAATGGCACGTTATTAGATGATGAGGGGGTAGTAATTGTTTATCCTGACGGGCAATCAGGACCATTTGACTTTAGACCCCACGCTTGTACAAGAAAGATAATGGGACAAGCGGTGTCATCAGAAGAAGGCGAGCAAAGAAAAAATAAAACGATAGCGTTTCTAAAAGAAAACGCGATCCCATATGCAGCGTCTCTTCCTCAGCTTCCACCAATAGAGGCTTGTCAGTTTAAAACCCAAGAAGACATTGCTAGAAGAGCTGTAGCCTTGTTAATTGTCATTCAATTTGCTTGTGATGTGGCGCAAGGTGGAAACGTGGAAGAATCGCGAGACTTTTTCATCAATATGTTACGTAAATATGAAGTGGAAGACGATCTAACTAACAATGAAAGAGACTTTTTACAAGCTTCTGAACCAGATGCGCAAGAAGCCATTAATATTTCATGGCAATATGAGGCTTATTGGACGCTTATTTGGGCACTTGGCTTTGTTGAAAAGCTGGATGTTCCTGATGAAGTATGTGATTGCGAGCATGCCATCCAAGTTGTTTCTAACTACGAGACGTTTGAACAATTTTATCAAGAAACTACAATGCGAAATCAGGAAGAGATTTTGGATGAAGCCGACAAAATTTACAGATACCATTGGGCTTGTGTAGATAGTCGTATACAAGAACAGACAGCTCCTGCTGGTATGAACGAAAGTATTGTCATGGAAAGACGCAGAGGCTTGTTCTGGATGATAGGGCATCGCGATGAAGCTTGGGATACAATTTCGATGGATACTTAAATTTTTAAAAAATAGCAAACTAAAAGAATGAACTAGTTTGCCATTTTTATATTCTTATTTTATCCCGTATTAACGGGCAGTAATTTGTCTGTACCGAAAGCGAAACGTCAGGTACAAGACTGCACTTCCAAATCAATGAAAGCAAAGAAAGGACTGCCCAAAAGCCCGATTGGTAAAGACTAATAATCAGTGGGGATGAAGAAAACCCACTGATTAAAGTTTTACTTTATATAATTTGGTTTACTTACTTTATCAATCAGAAGAATGCCATCATATTGATCGCGTGGAACAAGGCTTTCTTGCATGGATCCCCAGCTATACGATAAGCGTGGCTCAAACATCCATGAGTTTCCTCGTTCATTTTGACGATTGTGTAAGTCGATAAATGTGTATGGTTTATTTGTCGATGAAAGAATATCCTCGATAGATCCTTTTACTGGCGGTAATACGGCCATAGGTCCACCCAGATTGTCTGCTGTTTCGCCACCAGCCATATAAAGGCCAAGTACATAGCTATATTTCTTGTAGATATCTGGTAGACGCTCACCCATTAATTTTATCGGATAAGGAGAACCCATTACTTCGGATTGTGCTTTACGAATATGGTCATTATGCGCCCAGACGATAAACTTTTCAGTTGGATAAACTTCCTCTGCTAACCAAAGTAGGTTTTCCATCATTGCTTGGTCACGCCATTCCATTGTCTTTAAAAAGGAATCATATTTATTTTGTTCAAATTCAATATTTGATTGAATGGATAGTTCTACATATTCGTCTGCTAAACGGATACGGTCAGCTAAAGTACGTTCCATAAGCTTTACAATATGAGGCTCGCTCGGATAAGCCGCTTTTAACTCTTTTTCTTTAAGCGGTATTTGTGATTTTACTTGTTTATATACTTCGATAATGCTTGGTTTTGCCTTTTGATAGCCCTTTAAATCCTTACCGAAGCTCCATTCTGCAAGTTGCTTCTCTGCTTCACTGAACTGTTTCGCAAGCTGACTATTTTGTAGCCAGTCACCGTTCGTAAATGGATTTTGCTGTTGAATATCGAAGCCTGCTAATTTTAATGGTTGATCTGTATTCTGTGTTTTTTTAGTATATTCAAATAATGGTAGTGTTTCTTTCGACCACCATACGGGGAAAATAGAATCCTTCATCGTTTGTTGCGCTGTTTGTTTATCAATTTGACCTTGGGCATTCATGGCATTCCCCATACCACTTTCAAAGGCAAGAACGTTATAGCCCATTTCTTGGTGTAAAAATTGAATAATACGTGTTTTTGCTAGGTTAAATTCAGCCACACCGTGAGAACTTTCCCCTAAAAAAACAATACGTTTATCGTGTAATAAAGGCTTAAGCATTTCTAAATCTTCAAATTTATCTGATGGGATTTTTTGTTGACCAACTGTTTCAGGCTGAATAGATGTTAAGCTATAGGCATGGTCGTTTGTCCACTTTTTCCAATCTTGTAATGTCTCATTGGATGTGCGGGCTTGCTTTACTTCCGAATTGTTCTCTACAGCTACACGCTCTTCTAATGCCGGAACTGCTGTTGATGCATTTGATACTCCGTTGAACGCTGCAAAGCTTGTTAACGCAATACTTAATGATAATAAAACCTTACGCTTCTTCCCTTTTGACACTTTCTATCAGTCCTTCTCTTTATGTTAAGACTAATTATAAGTAGGTAAGTTTAAAGTAAAGGGGGTATTTGTTTAAATTTTGTTTAAATTTGGCTCATCACCAAAACGTGTGGTTGATTTCCGTTCCGACTGGGCGCTTTCCTGGGGGCGTCCGATGAGCCGCTTCACTCGCGTTGCTCGCTCCAGGGTCTCGGGCCTACACGATGTAGGTCACGAAGGCGTTATCACAGGACGTGATGCTCTTAGTCTTCGTTCCTCTTTCGCTGATCCCCAAGGAGTCACCCAGCCTCCACTCCAATCAACTTATTTACATAGTATATGTTTTAACAAATGTCATCCACAACTTTTGGTGATGAACCTTAAATTTGGGTTGTTACGATAATTTTGGGTTGATTTCCATTCTTAAATCTATTAAGTAAGTGTAATGATAGAGCACTTCTATATGTACAAGATAAGGATGGTAGATCACGCTATGGAGATGCTATTTATTATTTATAGTGATACGTGCTAGCTCTTACATTATTTCGTTGTATTTGGTTGAACCATGCACGATCCTTTTCCTCTTGCTTTAATGTATTAACGATGGTTGATGAGCAGCTAACACAGATTTTTGCTTGAGTAATCTGTCCACATCGTTCACAAGGTGCGCCTAAATTAGGAAAAATTGATTTTTTTAATTTCCCTGATTTTACCCATTTATAAAGTAGCTCGGATGAAACCCCTGTTATTGCAACTACTTCATCATTCGTTAAATAGCGATTATTTTTTCTTAGTAAAAAATGATGTAATTCTGAAAAAATATCTTCTTCTCTCACATCAATTCTTTTTGTAAATAGCTGCATGTCTATTCCGCTCCTCGTTTACTTCAGTTGATGATTTCGCTTACACCTTCATTAACATGAATAGGCTGCACGTCATATTTATAGTTTTCCCAACGATTACGTGCTATTTTTCGATATTTATTGGAAATATTTCGGTCCGCAATTAATCGAGAGAAACCTTTCTTCGCTTCAGTAATATCACCAAGTCGGAGGCTTATTTCAGCATGCAAAAATTGAATTCGTTCTCCGCCCTCTTGATTGGAAGCAAAAGATTTACTGTAAAAGTCTCTGGCCGCAAAGAGGTAGTGCATTTCCGATTGATCATCATTTTTTAAGCGATAGAGCCAAGCTATTTTCAGTGCGAAATTGGCCATAAGAAGTGATTCTTCCATTGATGCTCTTGATACAAGATAAGCTAATTTAAAGCTTATAATGGCATCATCGATCGTACGTTCCTTACATATATCCATAGGTTTTTGGAGTTCTTTAATGTACAGCTCATCAATAAGAAGCATAAAAGGTCCATAAGTTCTTGTCATAGATTTGTGGTAGGCATAGCCACAATGCGGACAAACAGCAACTTCATATAACAGTGGATTTAAACCTTCATAGACTGGCATGAAGTCTGTTTGCTCTTCGACTACTTTATAACGATTGGGACGTACTTTATATGTGGTAAAATGCTTTTTACAAAACTTGCAATCCACACTACTTTCATAGTAGTAAATGTTAAATGCCATAAGAATCAACTCCTTTACATCCAATTAGGTTATTATTTCTTTTGTTCTATGTATACGATGATTATATCGTTCAATATGTTTAATTTACTTTCTTCTATATTAACAATTCTGTGTTCTTTGGTATACTCCTTTGGAATTATAAAAATTAAAAATGATCAAAACTTTTTTAGTCATTTGAAATTTCGAACTGTATCCGCAATAGTATTTATCGGTGTAGTTGAAATAAGTTACATATTTAATTTAGTTTGTCAAATTACGTACAAATGTTTAACTAAATTGTTGCTAATTTTTATGTTTTACAATTGCTTATATAGGTCAAATTAACTATATGTAATGTAAGAAGAAAAATGCCATCTTTTCAATTATTCAGGTAAAATTAGAGGTGTGCCGATTATGGAAATATAGGGATATTTTTGACTAAAAAAGGATTTCTTATGTGAAGAGACAGTGACAATGAAGCAGCTCGAACTTGTCTTGCGTTTTCTAATTAGAATCATCAACAAAAGTAGGGAAGCGTATGGCATGTATATATGTTGATGAGCTACTACTTAATAAAAAGGGTGAGTCGACATATCTGGCAAAATAATATCAAACGATAAGGAGCAAACGATGGATTATAAAATTGTATTTTTTGACGTAGATGGAACACTTGTTAATTATGAAGATGGCTGTATTGAAGAAAGTACAAGGAAGGCTATACAACAATTAATAAACAAAGGAATTCGTATTGTTGCTGCTACAGGAAGACCTTTGTCGATGTGCCAACAGTTAAGAAATATAGGAATAGAGACGTTTATTACGGCTAATGGTGCGTATGTTAAACATCAAGATCAAGTATTACATAAAATACCTATTGCAAAAGAAATTGTCCAAGCAGTTAAGGCTTTTGCTGATGACCATAAACAAAGTCTCTCGTTTTTTACAGAACAATTATCGATGAATAACGTCCAAGAAAAAGAGACATTAACAGCTATGCAAGAGACATTATCTTTGCTGGAGTTTCCTGTTATTAATGAAGATATTTTAACGCAAGAGGTATATTTAATGTGTCTATATGCCGATGAGGAGATGGAGAGAAGATATGCATCACAATTCCCGCATTTATTATTTAAAAGATGGCATCCATACATTACAAATGTTTTGCAGCATGATGTTTCCAAATCGATTGCTGTTCAAGCTGTACTAGATTATTTCAACTTGAGTCCTAAGGAAGCACTTGCTTTTGGGGATGGAGATAATGATATCGACATGCTGGAACAGGTTGGTTTTGGTATTGCAATGGGCAATGGTAGTGAAGCATTAAAAATTGTCGCTGATTTTATAACGAAGAAATCAACTGATGGTGGTATTGAGTTTGCTCTACGTGAGCTACAAATAATAGTTTAAGAAAACTATATTTATAGCATGGACTAGCCACTATACGTTGGGGAAAACTTTATGAACGTTATAATACTCATAATGTTGCCTACTTTGAGTTATTATAAAGCTAACATTGAAAAGAAATTATTATGCATTAGGTGGGATGGATTTATGGCGCATCATGTGCAATCTCTTATTGAACATTACGGGTATTTTGGCATTATTCTTATCCTAGTTGGAGGGATTGTCGGGCTGCCACTTCCCGATGAGATATTTTTAACCTATGTAGGGTATAGCGTATATCGAGAAACTCTCTCGCATATTCCAGCTCTAATCAGCGCTGTGGTAGGTGCGGCAGGGGGAATTACCTTAAGCTACTATATAGGCTATAGATTCGGGCTACCATTATTGCGAAAATACGGTCCGAAAATCCATATTACTGAACAGAAAATTGACGTTACTAAAAAATTATTTGCAAAAATAGGACCAATATTATTAGTAGTCGGATATTTTATTCCTGGTGTACGTCATCTAACAGCATATATTGCGGCTATCAATAATTATCCTTTTAAAAAGTTTGCTTTCTTTGCTTATACGGGAGCAATTATATGGACATTTACTTTTATTACCTTAGGAGAAGTACTTGGGGAGGAATGGCGTTATGTTGGGTTATATTTATCCCGCTACAGTATGTATCTTATAGCATTGTTCATCATAATAATTTTGATCGTTTATTTTATTTTTAAAAAAAGGAATTCACCTAAATAAAAAGGGTCTGATTCAATACCTATCATGGATTGATTCAGACCTATTGCTATTTTTAAGGCACTATTGCAAATGAACGCACAGGGAATCCAGAGGCCTTTTCGGGTTTTGGTACAATATTGAAAATAACAGCACCTTTAGGAGGTAGCTTATCCAAATTTGTCATAAGTTCAATTTGGTAAGTATCTTGCTCAAGCACAAAATATTCGCCATCTAACTTACCGTTTTTACGAAAATCAGCTGCTGAATCCGTATCAAAAGTTTCGTGACCAATAGCACTAACTTTTCGTTCGTTGAATAAAAATTGTAACGCTTCTAATCCCCAGCCAGGAATATGATTATTACCATCTACATCTTTGTTGCTGAAAGCCTCTTTATCTGGCCAACGCTTACTCCAATCGGTACGAAGCGCAACGAAGGTACCCGCTTCAATTTCCCCATATTCGGCCTCAAAGTCAAGAATATCTTGGATACTTAATGTGTAGTCGTTATTCAATTCGGCTGCCTTAGATATATCAATAACGATTAGTGGTAGGACTAGTTCTTTTAACGCCAATTCTTCTAAAAAGCGTGTATTTCGCACAAAATGGATAGGTGGATCGATATGCGTTCCATATTGCCCAGGGAAAGAGAATTGCTGTGCAAAGAAACCATCCTCATGGGAAAATAATGTTTCAAATTTTGCATCATCAAACATAAAGAAATGAGGTGAATTAGGGCCAAATGTATGTGTTAAATCTACCCATTCTTTCGATTTTAATAGTTGAAGTGCCTGTAAAAGGTCGTTTGTCATAATATTTTCCTGCTTTCTTGTAATTATTTTTGGATGCTTAGACTTTGTTTACTAGCGAAAATAAAAAAGAGCCCTCCTTGTAGAAAGAGGACCCTTGTGCAAAGCAATTAAGTAAGTCTTCTCATCTTCAAGGCTGATTTCGCCAATTGGAATTAGCACCATACCTATAGGCTGGTTGCTGAGACATCATAGGGCCAATCCCTCCGTCTCTCTTGATAAGAAAAATATAAGAATTTTCAGAAATAGATTACGAATACTTTAGCATATTTATTTATAGTTTACAAGTTCAATAGGGATACATAGTTAAAAAATTTCCAGAACCTTCAAAGTGTCAATTTGTAGTAATTTAAATAGACAACACATAGTTCCCACTCTTTAGTTGGATGTCACCAGGTCAAATTTACGGTTAGCTTACAACAGTCACTGTCAGTAAATATTATACGGATCCCATCTGGTGTATAGTTAGTTTCGAATTTGATGGTAATACCTGTTGACGCAATTAATTTTTCAACTTCTGTTTTATTTGACAGCTGTGCGGCGTCCATCAGATCATGCGCAAATTGCTCGGATTCGTCAATTTTATCCGTAAGTAATTGTGCTTGCTGCATAATAACCTTGATTCGTTTCGCAGAAGTCTTCAATTTATTTGTATTGATGGTTGGAAACGGGCTGCGATTTGTTGAGTTTGTTGGCATTGCTAGATATCTTGAAGGTTGTTGAGTGGCCATTGCCCATGTTGGATAATAGTTAGGGTAGACAAAATACGGATAAGGATTGTAATACAACTAAATTCCTCCTATCCTATAGTTGATACCCTATCTTATGTATAAAAATGTTTTCGGTGTTAGTGACTGATGTGAAAAACCTAGGACTGTAGGGGATTAGGGAGAAAAGATTTTACTCTGAGATAAAAAGGGGTTTAAAGATGAATATTCGTGAATATATAAAAAAAGGTTTTGAAGTTTACTACGAGCACTATAATCAGGTTTCAGAAGATGGATTTTGCAGATGGATGCGTCCGGATGTTCCTGTTGAGATGAAATTAGCAGATATTGATGAAGAATGGTCAAGATGGAAGATGGTCCCTTCTGTAGTAACGGAAGATGATATTCAAGCTTTAGAAAAAGAGTTCGGACTTCCATTTCCTGAATGGTATAAAGCCTTTATTTCAACGTATCACCATTATTTTGATGTCATACCGGAACAAAGTGTTGATGAACCTTTAAATAACGTTAGAGATATGTATAATCCATCGTTATGTAGTTTAGGATATCTTCCGTTTTCATGGGATGAAGAGTATGGAAAAATAATTTGCATTGATTTAAATGACAATGCAGATGAAGAGACTTGTGCAATATATGAAATTGATCATGAAATTTTATTTGATGATAATGCCGATATTCAAGCGTCATTAGACTATCTATATCCAAATTTTAAGGCGTACTTTGACGATACTTTCCTTAAATATGGTGAATAACAAAAGGAAGCCCTGGCTATTGTTAAGGCTTCCTTTCATCATTTTTATTCTAATACATACAAAGCAAGGGATCTATTGCTTCTTTCTATCAAAGATTAACCATAGGAACGTAGTAACCGCGGCAATCATCACCATACCGAATCCATATATAGGAGTATGAGCTAATGATTGGTGGCGAACGATGATTCCTCCAATGTACGATCCTAGAAAAATACCAATGTTAAAGGCTGAAATATTTAATGCTGAAGCCATTGAAATAGCTGATGGTATATATTTTTCTGAAAGCTGAACGGCATAAAGCTGTAATCCCGGTACATTCATAAACATAAATAGCCCCATCATAAAGACCATTATTAATCCAACTATTGTTGATTCTAAAAAGAAGTTGATGCCGAGAAGTGCTAATGCTAAGCCTATAAAGATAATAAAGATAGAACGTAAAGGGTTATTATTCGCAAAACGACCACCTAATGTATTACCGATGGCAACACAAATACCATATCCAACTAAGATCACGACAATTGCTTTTGGTGAGTAGCCCATATACTGCTCTAAAATAGGAGAAACATAGGTATATACAACGAATGCGCCACCATACCCTATTGCAGTAATAAACAGGATTAATAACATTCGAATATTCCCTAATACTTTACCAATATCTCGAATGGAAATTGGATTACCTTTCGATAAGTGACTTGGCACAAGCAGGGCATTACTAATTAATCCAATAATACCTATGATAACTATGAAAATAAACGACATTCGCCAATCGGTTACTTGTCCAATAAAAGTTCCTAGTGGTACACCAGTCACAGTCGCTAATGTTAGTCCTGTAAACATAAAAGCTATTGCACTTGCTCGTTTATTAGGTGCCACAACATCTGCAGCTATAACAGAGGCAATGGACATAAACACACCATGTGCCAATGCTGAAATAACACGCCCAGTTAGTAGTAATGAGAATGAGGGTGCTAAGGCTGCAAGTAAGTTACCGATAATAAACAGCACCATAACGAGCAGTAACACATTTTTGCGACTAAAGCGTGATGTTAATGCTGTTAAAAGCGGTGCACCAATAGTTACACCTAGTGCATATATGGATACGGTTAAACCCGCAGTACTTAATGTTATATCAAAATCTTTTGTAATTAATGGAAGAAGTCCGACGCTTATAAATTCTGTAGAGCCGATACCAAATGCACTGATTGCAAGTGCGAGTAATGTTAGTTTGGCATTCGGCACTTTTGTATCTTTCATTCTAATAATATCTCCTTTGATTTTTTTTATAGTATATAGTAATATTCATATGCACCTAAAAGTTATATAGGGTACTTTTAGTTACTTTTGAATATTACAGGGGGTTTACAATGAAAAAAGTTTATAATATTGGTGTTGAAGCCACTCTCGAAGTCATAGGGGGCAAATGGAAACCTATTATTCTTTGTCATCTTAACCACCATGGTAAGATTCGTACGAATGAATTTCGCCGATTGATTCCAGGCATTTCGCAAAAAATGCTAACGAGCCAATTGCGTGAATTAGAGCAATCTGGGTTAATTAATCGCAAGGTTTTCAATCAGGTACCGCCAAAAGTTGAATATTCGCTAACATCTTATGGTCAAGAGATGGACCCTGTGCTGAACATGCTTTGCACTTGGGGTGAAAAACATATCGAAATGCTTCAAGATAAAGGTGAAGATGTACTGTTAATGCAACGTGATGAAGATATCGCAATAAAGCATACATCTTAAATAGATTGGAAGAGACTGTCTAAGAGAAGAAAATTAGACAGTCTCTTTCACGTTTACATAACTATCGTTTACATGACAAAATCAAACTCATCTGGGTTTGGTCCAACACGTTGATCTAGATTCATGGCGTTAATGATCGCCATTTCTTCATCAGTTAGTGTGAAATCAAAAATATCAGCGTTTTGAATCATACGTTCTCTGCGCACAGACTTTGGAATTGTGACGATACCATTTTGAATATCCCAGCGCAAGATAACTTGAGGATTTGATTTCCCGTATTTTTCAGCTATTTTTGAAATAGTTTCATTTTCAAGAAGCCCACCTTGCATTAATGGTGCCCAAGCTTCCATTTGAATATTGTGCTCTTCGCAGAATGAACGTACCTCAGTTTGTTGTAATCGTGGATGAAGTTCCACTTGGTTAATAACTGGTTTGATACGAGCTATTTTAAGAAGATCCTGTAAGTGTGAAACTTGGAAGTTACATACCCCGATAGCTTTAATTTTCCCTTGCTC
Organism: Lysinibacillus sp. TE18511; assembly: GCF_054062295.1. Lineage (NCBI taxonomy): Bacteria > Bacillati > Bacillota > Bacilli > Caryophanales > Bacillaceae > Lysinibacillus > Lysinibacillus sp. TE18511. The sequence goes on along the minus strand of NZ_JBSSFD010000002.1, from coordinate 197,166 downwards.
GTATAAATCTTCGAGTGCTCTCCAAGCTTCTGCAAATTTATTTTTACCTGGCCAATGAATGAGATATAGGTCTAAATAATCTAGCCCTAATTTTTCTAAGCTGTCTTCGTATGCTGCAATTGTCTCTTCATAGCTCAAGCCATCGTTCCAGACTTTAGACGTAATAAATAAATCCTCACGTTTTAGGCCTGTAGATGCTAATGCTTGTCTAATTCCTTCACCGACACCTGCTTCATTGCCATAAATAGCTGCAGTATCAATACTACGGTAACCAACCTCAATCGCACTTTTTACCATTTCTGCTGTAACATCATTCGGTACTTGGAATACGCCTAGACCCATACCAGGCATTTGTAAGCCGTTATTTAATGTAATTCTATCTTGTAAATGATTAATCATTTTTCTGTCCTCCAATTTTCGTTTGTGCTTCGTTGCTTTCTTATTATGCTTTCATGCCAATGCAAAAAAAAGTACGCACTTTTTGGTTTCATAGAAACGTGGAGGTTACTTTTGTGAGATATCAAAGGTTCATCGTAAGAAATTTTTCTTTGTCCACATGGTTCAGCTTTAAATTAAAGAAGTCGCAATTATAGGGATGTAAACTTTTTCAGGCTCATAATTTGCATCTATTAGCCAAAACAATAGGGGACGTTACTGATTTAAAAAAGTGTTTAGCCTGTAGCAAAATGAGTGATTTACAAAGGCGAAAAGGGAATTCAATGCTAAAAATAGAATAAGTAATTGAGACTTTTATAAAGGAGATAGTGAGATGAACCGTTTAAATTTAATCACATTGGGTGTAAAAGATATGGTCGAGTCGCTTAGATTTTATCGAGAAGGTCTAGGATTTGAAGTGATTGTTTATGGGGAAGAAACAAATCCTGATGTTATTTTCTTTAATAATGGAGGAACAAAAATTTCCTTGTTTCCGATTGACCGTTTAGCAAAAGATATTAACGAAGCAAATCCACCAGCGATCGGTAATGGCTTTAGCGGAATGACACTTGCTTATAACGGAAAGTCTAAAGAAGAAGTTGATCAAGTATTTGATTTAGCTAAAGAAGCAGGAGCATCAATCGTGAAGGAACCCGAAACAGTATTCTGGGGAGGCTATAGTGGCTATTTCCAAGATCCAAACGGCTATTATTGGGAAGTGGCCTACGGAGACATGTGGCAGTTTGATGATAATGATATGTTGATTATTAGGTAAAACCATATATGTGACATTTCAGAGCATGACTTCATCATTGTGATTGTCACGCTCTGTTTTTACATTTGTTAATAATTTGGCTGAATATAGCCTAATTTTATTCCTTTTGTCACTGCTTCTAGCGAGGAGGACACATCTAACTTATTAAATATATGCTGAATATGGTTTGAAATTGTACGTTCACTTGCAAATAACATAGATGCAATTTCTTTACGTTTATATCCATCGCATAGCAATTGTAATATTTGTTTTTCACTGTCGGTCAATTCCTCGATATAATCCGTGGGTAACGGAAAATAGTAGGTACCCTCATTAATTTCTACTAAAGTTTGTAGTAACTTATCTGGCATAATGTTTTTATTAATAAACCCGCTGACGCCAATTTTTTGAGCTTCATATCGATAAACAGGCAAATCATACCCTGTTAATATGACTATTTTTGTAGAACATTTATTAGCTAAAATGTTCTTTGCTAATCCTAGTCCGTCCTCACTACTGATGTTACTTAAATTTATGTCTATTAACGTAATTGTAGGTTTAAACTCATTGATAACAGAAATAACATTTTCAATATTTTGTAATGAATGAAATTGTTCTATTTCAGGGGAATCTGCTAAGACAATCTCAAGACTTTTAGCAAATAGAGCGTGATCATCTATTAATAAAATATTGATAGGATTCATCTCCTTTCATGGGAATAACAATAGAAATACATAAGCCAGAAGGAGAGCATTTTGAAATTAACATGTTGCCATTCAATAAAAATAACTGCTCTTTGATAGAAGCCCAACCTCTATGGTCATTAGGTTCATAATTTTCATGATCTACTTGACCAATCCCATTATCCTTTACTATAAGCTCTATTTCGTCATTATTCAGTGCAAGTTTTACTACCAGATTAGTACATTTAGAATGTTTGAACGCATTTGTTACTAGTTCTTTTACTATTCGATATATAACTAAATGATAAGGTTCAACTAAAAAGAAATCATCATTGCAGTTAAATGTGATGTCTATATTTTTATTTCCAAATTTCTGCTGAATCATATTAATTAAATTACTATAATTTTCTTTTAATGTGAGCGTTTTTAATATGGTCGGGTGATATTCCTGCATCTGTTCACGTATAGACAAGTTTAAATCATCCAGCGTATTCACGATTATTTCACGAACCTCTTGTTTATTAGATTTATTCATCATATTTTTAACGGCTAATATATCCTGTAATATTTCATCATGTAAATAATTTGAAAAAGAAATTTTTAACTTCTCTTCTTTAACTATCTGTACGAGATGCTGTACGTAAGAACTTTCAGGGAATGTTTTTGGTTGTTCTGTATCAAAATATAGCATTTTAGTTTTAATGTCATGAAATAACAAGGTGAAATAAAGCAACACAAACCAAAAAATTGTATGTAGGATAATAAAATAGGTAATCATATTGAATTGAAACAACATGCCAAGTGAACTAATGAAAACAAGAAAACATAACAATATTAGCCCCATTTTATATTCTTTTAAAAGAAAATATTTCCTCATAAATTTATGATTTTTAAAAGCAATTGCGTGGATACTAAATAAAGGTAAAAAAATGACTGTATACCATCCTAAATTATTTAAGTGTTCAGGGCTATTTGCAAACAACACAGCATATCCAAAAAGGGGAACTATAAGAATCGTAACAGATTGAAGTAAATGCTTTTTTTCATTTTTTAAGACAAATATAATTCGTTTTCGATGCTTCAAAAATAGAAAGACCATGCAAGCGAAACTTACAATTATTTGAAATGAAAATAGAAAGGCAAACAGTGTATCATTAATCAATTTTGAAACGAGTGTTAATAGGCATATCATTTTTAAAATCGAATCTTTTTCTTTTTTATAAATATAGATGGAATCTTGGAAAAAGAACAAGAGCAAAAATTGTACGGTCATATATAGAATGACTACACTAAGTACTATGCTTAGTGTATAAAAAAAGGGGTTTCCATTAAGGGTAAGTAAAAATTGCCATGCTGTAAGGAATAACAAATTAGAAAATTGCGATAGTGTTTTATTTTCTTTAATATTTATAAAATGGATATATGCTCCGTAGAAAACCATAATCGTTATAAGTACTAATGGTAGTAATTTTGTTGTTCCTATAATACTTTCCTGCAAAAACTCATAGCATAAAAAAATAATTAAAAAAAGTTGATGTAATAAAATAAAAAGTTGTTTGTGTTCATAGTACTTTTTCATCCGTTCACATACCTTTACTAGATTACATACAGATAAAGCTGATGCATGTACATCAGCTCTATCTGTAATTTTTTACTATTTACTATCAAAAATAATTTTATTACATGCTCGTTTCGTTAACAAATAATAAATGATATATACAAGAGTGAAAGCTATGACTGCGAATAGAATAGGTAATATAAAGGCGCTGTTTTTTCCTAATAAGTCGTCCATTAAAGCGGTTTTGTATGTGATTACTGCAAAAATACTGTGTGCTAACCCTAATGCATAGGGGATGCTAAAGATCGCAAAAACTTCTTTACTAATTATTTTTTTTACTTTTTTCTTGTTATAGCCCATTCTTTGTAGAATAGCAAATTCATCTTTTTTTGACATAGCATTTGATAGATTTTGGAAATATAGAATGCTACCTGTTGCAATAAAAAAGATAATTGTAACGAAGCTAATAAGTAAGAATGTTGAACTATTTTGTTGGATAAGGAAGTCTACTTTTTGGTAGCTACTTGAAAAATAGTTGTTATTTTTAAATAGCGGAGCTAAGTTTTCGTAAACTTCTTTACTTTCCCTCATATTCGTCCCATTAATGCTGATCATCGTCTTTTCTGGTAGCCCGAAGGATTTTACTTCCTTGTAAAGTTTGTCTGAGATAATTAGCGTTCCGACACTATTGGCAAATCCTATTGGGTTAAGTAATGTCGTGTCTTTGACTTTTATATCTACACTATTTGTAGGTGTTAAGTTTAAGGTATAAATATTCCCTTTATCTAGCTTCTTTTTGTCAGGTCGATATTTAACTAAAATACTTTCATTGTCATTTAAATTTTCGAATTCCACATTTTTTCCTTGATTACGTATTAGTTCCTTATAATCTGATTCGGAGATGAGATCAAATCCTGGCTCTTCCTTAATACTGTATTCTTGCGGTAAATTATGAGAAGGCGATGTTATATAGATAATAGTTGTTTTTTTGTGTTTCACATTTTCTTTGCCAGCAGTACCCTCTGCAATTTTGATTGCCTCAGTAGCCAGTTGTTTGTCCTCCACGGGGAATTCTATAGCTGACGGAATAATACGTTCTGTGGCAACAACTGGATGGTAAAGAGTCAGGACAGTAGAGCCTAATAAAGCTAAAGTTCCTGAAACTAATAAAGTTAATAAAATTAAAGTCTTTGCCATTGAACGGATTTTAAAAATAAAGTTTGGAATGATAATAATATTGGATTCGTTATAAAACCAGCTTTTCTTCTTTTTTAACTTTAGAATAGCGAATGGTAAAAAAGAATGAATAAAGAAAATAGTACCTAGAACAACACTTACCATTGTTACAAGTGCAATAGGTGAAAAACCTATTGTTTTCCACAACGATTGAGTTCCTCTTGTAATATCAAGCGCTAAAAAATAACCGAACAAAATAAGAAGTAGCCCGATGAACGACAAGGCTGTATTAATTTTTATTTGTTTTTCTTCCTTCTTATCCATTCGTACTAACATTAGTAATGAACTTTTCCGAAGGATTATCCAGTTTGATAATAATAAGACAGCTAAAATAGCGAATATAAAAATAAATGTAAATACTACAGCGTTTATATTAATAAATGGAATTTCGGAAGTTTCAATTTGTAATTTTAATAATTTGACGATCGCTCCAACAATTCCTTTATGAGCAACAGCACCAAGAATGATTCCAACAATTAAAGCAGCAAAACAAATTAAAATATTTTCGAACGTTAATAGTTTTACCATAGTCGACTTCCGATACCCTAAGAGCGAATAAATCCCAAGTTCTTTCGTTCTTTTTTTCATAAAGAAGGTATTAGAATAAGACATATAGAATAATACAAATGCCATAACAAACATCGCTACTACTCTTGACATTGTTTCTACTCTGCCATCTGACGAAATTTTCTCCAAAACAATACTGTTCATGGAAAATGAAATAAAGGAGAAGAATACCGTCAGTACAAAGGCTACAGAAACGAAATAGAACGAATAGAAGGAAAAATTATTCTTCAAATTCTTTTTTGCAATTGTTAATAATCCCACCATGATGCATTCCTTTCACCCTTTAGTCTTTATTTAGAGATTTCTTTTAATATTTCTTCAAAGAATTGTTTTCTAGTTTGATTGTTTCTTTTTAATTCCTTTATGATATTTCCATCTTTAAATAGCAGAATTCTACTTGAAAAACTTGCTGCATAAGCATCATGAGTTACCATTAAAATAGTAGTATGGAGTTCCCCATTTACTTCTCTTAACTTTTGAAGTAACTCAGTTGCAGAGTGTGAATCTAATGCGCCTGTTGGTTCATCAGCAAATAAAATACTTGGCTGTTTCGCAATTGCTCTGGCTGCGGCAACCCTTTGCTTTTGCCCGCCAGAAAGCTGACTAGGGTACTTTGATAATTGTTCGAATATCCCAAAACGCTTTGCTAAATTGTTGATCGTTGAATCTATTTCTTCTGGAGATTTGTGCAATAAAGTTAGGGGTACTGCAATATTTTCCTTTACGGATAAGCTATCAAGCAAAAAATACTCCTGGAAAATAAAGCCTAAATGATCCTTTCTAAAATCAGCAGATTGGTTATCATTAAGTGTTTTTATATCAACACTATCAATTAAAATTTCACCATCTGTAGGCGTATCAATCGTTGATAGAATATTTAATAAAGTTGTTTTTCCTGATCCGGATGCCCCCATAATTCCAACAAATTCACCAGATTGAATGTCAAAAGATACTTTATTAAGTCCGGGTAATTGATTTTCGTTATAAATTTTTGTCACGTTTTTTGCAGAAACTAATGTATTCATCTTTTTGCTCCTTTCATTCCATCAATACGACAAGTTTATTATTCAATCCGAAAGGGCACATGAGTAAAAAACGCAATCTTTTTGGCAATGGAGATGGGAGAGATAGTGGGAAGAGCTGTTACATAAATTTCAAATAGAATAAATATTTGAAACTATATAATGCAAAATATGGTTTTTTAGTATAACGTTATTTTTAAGGCTATATAAATACATAGATTAGGAGGATGAACATTGTTTCGCATATTGTACATAGAAGACGAAAAAGATATTGGCCAATGGGTGACGAAGGATTTAACGGAAAGAGGCTATGAGGTGACATGGCTTGAATCTGGTGAAGAGGTCGACCAACACATAGCTTTTAAGGATATCGCGATATTGGATGTGATGCTGCCTGGATTAGATGGCTTTTCAATTGGTAAAAGAATTAAGCGAGAAAATAAAGAAATCCCTATTTTGATGTTGTCAGCACGTACGGCTGTGGAGGATAAAATAGAGGGGCTTAACTTCGCTGATGACTATTTAACGAAGCCATTCCATCCTGATGAACTAGTAGCGCGTGTGGAAGTATTGTTAAGAAGATATCAAAAGAACGACGATGTACTGGATCTTCAGCATCTTAAAATTTTTACGAAAGAAATGCGAATCATGAACACGCAGACAGATGAAGAGGTTCAATTAACAGGCAAGCAGTTCTATTTATTTCAATATTTTATTCGCCATTTAAATCAAATCCTAACAAAGGAACAGCTTTATGAAGGTGTCTGGGGTGAAAGTTACATAGAAGGCGATAAAACATTAATGGTGCATATTCGATACTTAAGAGAAAAAATAGAAATAGATCCAGCGAAGCCGACAATTATCGAAACCATACGTGGTATTGGATATAGGGTGAAGCTATGAAATTTTTCCGATCATTATTAGCTAAGTATATGCTAATAATTCTGCTAGCTATTTCTATTGTTCAACTATCATACCTTGCTATCGCACTTTTTGTGTTTGGATTTGGGCAAACTAATATTTCAAATGAAGTTCTCAGTGAAAGCGCAATAGAGGAAAAATGGCATGCAGAAGCTAAAAGCATAAAAAACTTTACAGAGGAAACAATTACTCAACGTTTTAAGGTTTGGGAGAGACAGTATCCTAAAGCATCCATGTTTTGGGTGAGTGAGGACGGGACCTTACTCACAAAAGTGAATGTAAAGGAACAGTTACCATCGAAATGGACGCCGTCATTTACGACTAAATTTATAAAGGAGAGTTATGGGGGAGATCCATTTACAGTTATCGCTTTTTTAGGACAGGATGAATCGAATGGATTTATCGTTTTTGAGATTCCTAGGGAAGTGTTTAACCCACCGCTTGTGAATGTTAATGAACAATATGGGAACATTGTACTTTTGGGTGTTATTGGGATTATTTTGTTTTTTATGATTGTCTCCCTTTTATTTTTCAGAGGGATTCGGAAAAGACTATTGCACCTTCAAGAAGCGATGGAAATTCGCGATGTAGATGGCTTACCTATTGAAACGAAGGTCAAAAAGAAGGACGAGATTGGTCAACTTGAACAAAGCTTTAACCGAATGGTGTGTGAGCTTAGGGAGAGTAAAAATCGTGAGCAGCAGGAAGAACAGCTACGAAGAGAGCTGATTGCTAATCTATCACATGACCTACGTACCCCTTTAACGAAAATTAGAGCGCAATCTTATTCTCTTAGCAAAGAGGAACTATCAGAAGAGGGGCAACAGGCTATTAAAGCAATGGAAATATCGATTGTAAATATCGATGCTTTAATAGAAAATTTAATGTCCTATACTTTACTAATGGCTAGTAAATATAAATTTGAGCAAAAAGAAATCAACGTTATCCGATTTGTACGTGAGCAAATGACCACATGGTATCCGGTATTCGAAAAAGAAGGCTTTGAAATCGATATTGAGGTACATCCATTTGAGAAAAATGAGTGGCAAGTTGATCCGATTTGGCTTGGGCGTATATTTGATAATTTATTTCAAAATGTATTACGCCATGCAAATAGCGGGAAATATATTGGCGTGGAAACCGAATCGACGGAGCGTTATGATGCATTTATCATTAAGGATCATGGAAACGGCATGAAAAATGAATCCAATGCTAAAGGTGCGGGCATCGGCTTATCCATTGTTGATATCATGGTAAAGGGCATGAATTTAGACTGGGATATTGAGTCTAACGAATCTGGTACAAAAATTTTAATTAAACACTACAAATAGAATAATTTGTGAAGCATGTTAAGGCATGCTTCATTTCTGTAATTGTCCAAACAGTATGCCAGCAAAGCTTATGGCATGCTGTTTTTTTGATTCCAAGTGGAAAATCGTGCAGATTCCTGTGGAAAAGTACAGAAAACCTTTTGTAATAGTAAGATGATTGGTATTGCTTTTATACAGAAACTTCTTTTTTAGACCCGTCATTAAAATTTGGGGTTAAAAAATAAAACGTACGCCATGTAAATAAGTTGATTGGAGTGGAGACTAGGTGACTCCTCGGGGGTCAGCGATAGAGGAACGAAGGCTAAGAGCATCACGTCCTGTGATAACGCCTTCGTGACCAACATCGTGTCGGCCCAAGCGGCTCATCGGACACCCCAAAGAAAGCACCCAGCCGGAACGGAAATCAACCCACGTTATGATAAAGTGTCTTTTTTAAACAAAATTTAAACTAGACCCTTACCTGCTTTTAACCTTCATTGACTATGATAATGACAGAGGTGAGGACAATGGAATATATTGTACAAACAGAAAATCTTTCAAAAAGTTTTGGTAAAGAGCAAGCTGTATCAAATATAAATTTGAAAATACGTAAAGGTGAAATATATGGATTTTTAGGACCGAATGGAGCGGGAAAAACGACGACTATTCGTATGCTTCTTGGGTTAATGAAGCCATCTTCAGGGACAATTAAAATCTTCCAAAAAGATTTAACGAAGGAACGAATTAATATTTTAGCAAAGGTCGGTTCATTAGTAGAGAATCCTTCTTATTATCCACATTTAACAGCCTATGAAAATTTAGAAGCGTTAAGAAAAATTTTAGGTGTACCGAAATCACGCATCGATGAAGTATTAGAAATTGTTCGTTTGAAGGATGTTGCCAATAAAAAAGTAAAGGGCTTTTCACTTGGGATGAAGCAACGTTTAGGTATTGCAGCGTCCTTGTTACACAATCCTGAATTACTTATTTTAGATGAACCAACGAATGGTCTTGATCCATCAGGTATTATCGAAATCCGTAATTTGATTAAACGATTGCCTTCAGAATATGGAATGACGGTTATTATTTCAAGTCATTTACTATCGGAAATCGATCAAATGGCTACACAAGTGGGGATCGTTACGAAGGGAAAAATGATTTTCCAAGATTCAATTGAAGCAATGCGTAGATTTGCTCAGCCAAAGGTATTAATTAAGGTGAGCAATGGTGAAAAGGGCTGGCGTTCACTAGTAGCAAATGGCATTAAGGCAGAACATAAGGATGACCTGATTTTATTAGATGAATGCTCAGATGAAAAAGTAGCACATATTGTACAAATCCTCGTACAAGAAGGCATTTCGGTTTACCGAGTAGAGGAAGAGAAACGATCATTAGAAGAGATTTTCCTTCAAATGACATCAGGAGAGTCAGCGCTATGATAGGAAAACTGTTAACTTCTGACTTTTTGAAAATTAAACGCAAAGGATTATGGTTTTTAACAGCTTTAGGACCCATAGGTGTTGTTGCACTGCAAATGGTGAATTACGGCATAAGGAAGGACTATTTGCTACAACAAAGTGAGGACGATTGGGGCTACTATTTATTAAATGTTCATTCATTTACACCGCTTGCTATTGTTTTAGGGATTGCTATTTTAACTTCATTTATGGCGAGCATTGAAAACGAAACAAATGCTTGGAAGCAATTAATTGCATTACCTGTTTCAAAATTAACGGTGTATTTATCGAAATTCACAGTGCTAGCCATTTTATTGTTTTTGTCTTCCACGTTGTTAATGTTAGTTACGATGGCTTATGGAGTGTTTTTAGATTTAGGTGATAGCATACCATTTGGGGAACTTGCTAAATTTAGTTATTATCCATATTTTGCAGCGCTACCAATATTAGCACTTCAGCTTTGGATTGCAAGCGTCTGTCATAATCAGGGGATACCAATAACAGTAGGTATTTTTGGCGTGATTTTTGCCTACTCATCATATTTTTTACCTGATTGGATGATTTGGAAATGGCCATCGTTAATGAATCAATGGGATGAGCCGATTATTAATGTCATGCTTGGAATAGGCATTGGTATTGTACTGTATATTATCGGAACGATCGATTTTGCTAGAAGGGATGTAAAGTAATGGGATCTATACTGAGCGCTGAATGGTTTAAATTGCGAAAATCTAAAATGGTGCCATTAATTTTGGCAGGACCTATAATCGGACTTTTTATAGGGTTAGCATCAAACACTATGAATGGTTTAATAGGTTCTGAAATTAATGAATGGTACGTCTCTTTAATTTCTATGAATTTAACATATGCATTATTATTCCTGCCTTTAATTTCAGGCGTATTTGCGAGTGTTATTTGTAGATATGAACATCAATCTGGTGGCTGGAAACAACTTTTAGCATTACCTGTTACAAGAGGGAAAGTATTTGTTGCAAAGTATGTATTAATTATGCTTCTTGTGTTGGCGATGCAGGTACTATATTTATGCTCTATATATGCAGTAGGTCTGATAAAAGGCTACACAGATCCTTTCCCAATGGAGATTGTATGGAAAAGTATTGTTGGAGGATGGGTAGCAACATTGCCATTAGTCGCGTTGCAGCTGTGGACGTCGGTTATGTTTAAAAGCTTTGCTGCTCCATTTGCAGTAAACGTCATTTTTACTTTACCTTCTATCTTAGCAGTCAATTCCGAACGTTTTGGACCTTACTATCCATGGGGTCAGCCCTTCTTGATGATGAATGTTGGTGGCGATACAGGTGAGGTATTCTTTGTGCCTTGGGATCAATTATTAACAGTTGTAGGCGGAGGGTTCTTACTGTTTTTCCTTGGAGGATATTTATACTTCCAACGAAAAGCTGTATAAAGTGAAATTTTAATCAGTGGGGGTTTTCTTCATCTCCACTGATGATCAGCCTTCACCAATTGGGCGAGTACGGGTATTTAATAGATTAAGGGAGATTTTTTAAAATGGTATTTGTTAAAAGGAGCTTTTTATTAATTTCAGCATTATTTCTTTTATTAGCTTTAGCGGGCTGCGGAAAGGGAGAAGCCGTTAAAGATGCTGCAAAATATACAGCTACGGTTGAGGATATCGATATTCCGAATGATGTGAAAGTAATTGGTTTCGGCGAAGCGACACATGGAAATGTTGAATTTCAAACATTAAAGAAGGATGTTTTTCAGGCTTTAATTAAAAATGAAAATGTTCGTGTTTTTGTATTAGAAGGCGATTTTGGTGGCGCTCAGCAAATCAATCAGTTTATTTTAAATGGTACTGGCACAGCTGAGGAAGCGGTAAAAGCTTTGGATTATGGTATCTATAAAACGGAGCAAATGATTGATTTTGTTCAATGGATGCATGATTATAACATGACTGCCGATGAGAAAGATAAAATTTATTTTTACGGTAACGATATGCAACGCTATGATTTTAGTAAAAAAGGGTTATTGGATTATTATGAAGCAGTTGATCAGGACAAAGCAAAGGAATATGCAGCCCAGTTACAACACGTTTCAAATAAGACAATGCGCGATTTAAAGAATGATCAACTAAAAGAACTAGACGGAAATATTGATGCAATTATAAAGGATTTGCAAACAAATAAAGAAGATTATATAAAGCAATCATCGAAAGAAGCCTATTTATTTGCTGCCCAATATGCACAAATCATGAAACAGCGCACGCAATTATTTTTAAATGACAGTGATTATATGAATCTTCGTGATAAATATTTAGCTAACAATTTACAATGGATTGTTGAATTTGAAGCGGCTCAAGGTCATGATAAAGTATTAATGTCTGCTCATAATGGACATATAGAGAAAACTTCTGCAAATATGGCAGGATACACATCTATGGGCCAATACTTAGACGAAGAGTATAAAGATGCGTACTTTGCCATTGGGACTGACTTTGTTAACAATACGTTTCAGGCACAAAATGGATCTGGTGAAAGAAAAACTTATACAGTTAAGCATCATAATGCATTAATCGATGCTTTCAGCGAAGTTAAGGAAAATATTTTCTATGTAGATTTTGAAAAAGCGAGTGAATCTGACAAGTTAGCAGAAATTTTGGCTAAGAAGCAGAGAATGGGGAATATCGGTGATGACTTTAGCTTTTGGTACAAGTACACACAGATGCTTTATACAATTAAAATGACACCTCAAGAAGCTTATGATGGCATTATTCTTGTTCAAGAGGCAACACCAACAGAAGTTATTGAATAACAACGTATCCTGTAACATAAAAATGCTATTACCTCCAAATAGGTAATAGTATTTTTGTATATGAACCAAATGTCATCACTTGTGGATAAAGTAATCATAGCATAATTAGAATGAAGCTTTTTGAAGATAAATATAATTTTTATCAAAAATTGTGGAATTCACAGAAAAAAGTGATTTTGCAACTTTTATAGCTAATGATATGGTACTAACATAACTAGAAAAGTACAGGAGGAACGGGACATATGAGCGGATTCTTTTCAATAATACCTATAACTTTTAATATTCTACCTATCATTTTTGTTATATGGTTTGCGATGACTTTGATTAAACTTCAACGTGAAAGTAATATGTTGTTAAAGGAAATAGCTGAAAAGTTGAATAATGTTGACCGTAAGTCCAATAACCTGTAAATGAAGTTGACTTTTATTTTTCTTCTACAAGTATTCATTTTTAAATATATATAGAAGAAAGAAAAGAGCGTAAGGAAAAAGTGTCCACAAATGGTTATGGGGTTAGGTATTCGCAGGCTTTGATACTAGAAAATAGCCAGAATTGGTGTTCTTCCGTTAATTACAATAGAACCTATTTGCGGATTAACCTTCTATTCATAAGTATTGAACACCTCGATTTTGTTAATGATAACAAAAGAGGAGGTGTGAAAAAGATGGCACAAGAAATTCTCTGTGAAGTCAATAACTGTACATTTTGGGATTCTGGAAACAAATGTACTGCAGAAAAAATTTATGTTGTAAGTCAAAAGGGACAGCAGGCATCTAATAGTGAAGAAACCGACTGCAAAACATTTGAACCTGATACGCATTAATTGTAGGAAGGGTAATCATTTTTATGATTACCCTTTTCCCAACGACGTTCGATTAGTACATATTTACGCTGTCCTTGTTAAACAATAATGAATGAGCATTTTTTACTCTTTCCTCTACATTGTCTAAAGAATACTTTCCAAATGAATCAGTTAGATCACCAATTGCACGCGATAAATTATCAATAACAGGAATCAATGTGTCTAACTGAGTAAGTTCTTTCCCTCTGTTCATTTCATCCGTAATTTCATAGGCTAGATGTTGAATCTTTCTTAGTCGCAATTTTTCAGATTGCATGGAACCCTCCTTATTGAACCTATTTATGATGTCTAAATATATGACATGCAAATTATTTTCATGAATGATTTTTAATGAATCCTGATCCATTAAAAGTAGTTGTTAGGACTGCTGAGGGAGTGAGCAATTTCCTTTATACCTAGCTCGATTTTTTTGTCATCAACATTCGAAACATTTAGCTTTAAAATTCGTTCACGATAGGATCCATCTAAATAATTACGATCAATTGTATCTAAATAAATGTCCTGCTGTGTTAAATGCTGTATAAGCATATTGGTATTGACTTCCCTAGGCAATACGATATGACTGTGCATACAAATTTCGGAAGAAGCTTTATATTGGGGCAAATAAGTTTTGATGGATTGCTGAAGCATCTTGGCACGTATAGTATATGCTTCGCTAACTTTCTTTTGGTAACGCTCAAACATACCGCTTTTTAAATATAGCTCTAGCGCAGCCTGTGAAATCATAGAGCTATCGATATCAGTTGTATTTTTATGCTTCTGAAAAACATCGATGAGTGTATTTGGTAAAATAGCAATTCCAATGCGCAAGCCTGGAAACATAATTTTAGAGAAGCTTTTTAAATATATAACCTGCTCTTCAGTATCATCTGTAAATAGTGGATCATTTTTTGTATTTAGATCGAAATCCGCTAAATAATCATCTTCAACGATAAAAACATTGTACTTATAGGCGAGCTTACGAATATCATCCTTCTCTTTTTTACTAAAGGAAGTACCTAGAGGATTGTGCAGTCGTGGCATTGTATAAAAAAACTTAATGTCATGCTTTTTAAACATAATCTCTAATTCTTCTAAATCTATGCCATCTAAAGTTCTCTTGATGCCCATTACTGGTATTTTATATGTTTTTAAATAATCCATATATAGATGGTAGCTAGGCTGTTCTACTAGAATGGTTGTCCGATTATTAGGAAAGGGCATAACACTTAACAATGAGAGAGACTGCTGGACACCAGAAGTGATAAAGATATTATCTTCCTTTGTGAATATTTGATACGTTTCTAACAATTTTTTTACTTCTATAATTAGTGAAGGCAAACCTTTTGGTGTACCATATCGAAATAAGTCTGCTTGATATGTATCAATGGCTTTATTGATACAATGCTGGAAATCCTTATATGGGAACGAATGCCAATTAGGTGATGATGTGGCAAAATCTATACAATTGTATACTTGTGGCTTATACGGAAGTTGATTGTCCACAACATAGTAACCACTTTTGGGTAAGGCATATATAAGATGCTGACCTACTAGCTTTTCTAAGGCCTTCAAAATGGTGCTTTTACTACAAGAAAATTCTTGAGATAAAGTACGGATAGAGGGAAGCTTTGCACCAACCTGTAGGGCACCCGTTTGTATTTGATTCATTATTTTAGAATAAATTAATTCATACTTAAGCATATACATCCTCCTACACATCTGTATCGGTACAGATGTGTATTTTTTGTATCGTGCGAGTCCTCAAATTTTATTACGATATCTTTACCGGCCGGAATGAAGAGAAGGAGTATATCATATGACAGCAAAAAGAAAGGCATATGTGGCAGCGATTATTTATGCTTTCGTTATTGGGTTTTCATTTATGTTTGTTAAAGTTACATTGACAGTAGCAAGCCCAATAGATACACTTGCACATCGGTTTACTATCGCACTAATTGGTATCGTTATTTTCATAGTCTTTACACAGAATAAGTTGAAAATTAATAAACAGGATGTAGCACGAATTCTACCTTTGGCACTGTTATATCCAATAGCTTTTTTCACTTTTCAAGTGCTTGGACTCGCAAGAATTTCCTCTACAGAGGCTGGAATTATTCAAGCGGCAATTCCTATTTTTACGTTAGTACTTGCAAGTGTGATTTTAAAGGAAAAAGCTACACGTGAACAGCTTACATTCATTAGTTTATCAGTATTTGGCGTTATCTATATGCTTTTTATGAACAATGGAAATGCTAGCTCAGAAAATTTAATCGGGAGTGGGTTTATATTACTTTCAGCATGCGCGGCATCTCTATATAACGTTTTAGCAAGAAAGCTTACAAAACAATATTCATTAATGACATTAACATATGTGATGACATTATGCGGTTTTGTAATTTTTAATGGACTAGCAATTGGAAATCACTTAATAAATGGTACGCTTCTTCAATTTTTCAAACCTTTTGAGCATGTCGATTTTGTTATAGCTATTTTATATTTAGGTATTCTATCTTCCCTTATTACTTCCTACTTATCAAATTATACTTTATCGATATTGGAAGCTTCTAAAATGAGTGTTTTTAGTAATTTTGCCACGCTTATTACAATACTTGCGGGCGTCATTTTCTTACAGGAAACATTTCATGTCTACCATTTGATTGGTGGAATAGTCATTATTATAGGCGTGATTGGAACTAACTATTTTGGACATAAGAGGGGAGCACAATGAGAAAATATATTCTTTTACTTTTAATAAGCTGTATTTGGGGTTCTCAATTTTTTTTCGTAGCGTTAGTAACGAGTGAGGTTGGAGCAGTTACTCTATCCTTGCTAAAAGCCATTATCGGTGCTCTATGTTTAACCTGTATTAGCCTATTTTTAAAAAGGGAAAATAGCTCGACCGACATTAAATTGTATGTTGGAATTGCTTTTTTTGAAGTAGTGTTACCCTTTATCCTTATTGCCCAAGGTCAAAAGTATGTATCGAGCAGTATTGCATCTATGCTTATAGCGACGGTACCAATCATCACTTTAGTCCTTTACGTTATTTTCTTTAAAAAGAACGTAAGTCAGTTTCAATTTGTCGGCATTTTATTGGGCTTTTTAGGATTGATCATTCTATCATGGCCGACACAAGCAATGAACGGCTCAGGAACATTGTTAGGGAATGTGCTCCTGCTATTGGCTGCAATTAGCTTTGCACTATCATTAATTTTAATGGAAAAATTAGATGATGGTTCGCCAGTTGTTCATATGCGAAATGTATTATGGATTGCTACTATCATATTGTTACCATTAGCCTTTATCTTTGAAAGGCCATTACTTTTGGATATAAATGGCCTACAAACAGCTTCGATTGTTATTTTAGGAATTTTTCACGCAGGGATTGTATACATGCTATATAATCTTTTAATTCAAAAAGAGGGTGCATTATTTGCTTCCTTTAGTAATTACATTGTTCCTGTAGTAGGTGTACTGTTGGGTTATTTTATTTTAAACGAATCATTATCATTGCAACATATAACAGGGATATTTATTGTTCTTTGTGCACTTTTGTTATCTAATAAACAGACTATCAAAAGCGACTAGGCAAATGGCAAGGAAGCTGGATCTTTAGTGTAAACTAAACAAACCCACCTCTGAGAATTCTAAGAGGTGGATCTTCTATTTTTAGGGAATGTAATGTTAAATGTAGTTCCTTTTGAAATCTCACTTTCAATAGAAATGGTACCATTATGAGCTTGAACAAGCTTATAAACGATCGCCATGCCCAGTCCAGTACCTTCAGAAGACGCATCTGTCGTAGTCCCGCGATAATATTGCTGGAAAATTTTATCTAACATGTGCTGGGACATCCCCACACCGTTATCCACAATGTGAATTTCTACATGCTCTGACCTATTAAAAATCTGTGTATAAATATCTGTGTTATGTGGATTGTGGATAATTGAATTCATAAGAATGTTTTGCAATATCCGTTGCATGAATTTGGCATCAAATTCAACGTTAAGTATTGAAATATCCGTCTCAAAATGAAGCCTATAGTCATTAGCTTGTGGGTTATTGCTCATATTGGCAACAATTCGTTTAGTAAATTCAACTATATCCAGATTTTCTTTATGCAAAGGTAAGTAGCCATTCGCACTATTTAACTGAATAACGAGACTTAAATCTTGAATAAGTTCCTCCATATGCTTGCCTTTATCTGCAATTTCTTGAATAAAGGATAGGGCTTCCCCTTGAGACCATTCGTATTGCTCGTTTAATAACAGAGTAGAGTAGCCGGTAACATAAGTTAATGGTGTTTTTAAATCGTGCGAAATACCGGCAATCCATTCTTGTTTAGCTTGCTCTACTTTTTCTCGTTCTATCTCCGCTGCTTGTAATTTGAAAGATAAGCTTTGTAAATGTTGAAGTACCTCTTGATATAAAAGATAGCGCATACGAAGCTTTCCTTTTCGAGTATAGATTTTAGAGAATCCCTCCGGCTTTTCGTAATTTTCTTGTGAAAGCTGATGAATCCATGTCATGATAAATCCAAGAGGACCCCCAAAATACCATCCAAATGCTCCGATACAAGCTATAGTGCTGAACCCGAAAGTCCATAGTACAATAATATTCTCAGAATCTTCATTGACAGATTTATTGATAAGTGGAAGGATTCCTTCTACACCAATCAAAATACAAATACCTGATGCAAATATCCACAAAATTATCCCCAATGCGAGGTGAAACATAAATCGCGTACTTATTCGCATCGTGAATCCTCTTTTGGTCGAATAAATTTATAACCGATTCCACGTAAGTTTACAATGATTTTAGGGTTACGCGTATCATCTCCAAGCTTCTTCCTTAGCTTCGAAATATGGATCGTAACGGTTTTCTCCTCACCATAAACGTCATTTCCCCAAACAAATTCATAGAGCTGTGTAGTAGTGAAAATACGGTTAGGATTTTTACAAAAGAACTGCAGTAGCTCTAACTCCTTAGCTGTACATTCGACGATCTGATTATTAACGATTAATGTTGCAGATTCAGGATTAAGAGCAAAATAACCGAAATCGAACTTCACACTTTGCTGTTGCTGTGAATTCTCATACATTTTTTGACGTCGAAGGATGACCTTTATCCGAGCAATGACCTCTAACGGATTGAAAGGTTTTGTAATATAATCATCTCCACCGATTCCTAGTCCTGTTAATTTATCAAAATCTGTAGAGCGAGCACTGACAAAAATGATAGGTGTATTTGTATGTTTCCGTATTTCCGTACAGAGCTCAAAGCCACTTATATCTGGCAACATGATATCGAGCAAAATAATATCGTATATATTGGTTTTGACAAGCTGTAATGTGTCTTTGCCTGTCGATGCAGTATCAATATTTGTAAAGTTTTCTTTTCTAAGTGTAATTTCTAATAATTTTAATATACCAATCTCATCATCTACGATTAAGATTTTTTCTGTAGATTCCATTTTTATCCCTCATTTCAATTTCATCATAACAGCTTCTGATTGTTATATCCTTACTCTCTTGCAAAAATTACTGTCATTTTCCATCGAGTTTACTTTGTTTTTACTTTCATTTATTAAGATAAATGTAACGAATTCAAAATGGTAAGGAGTAAACAACATGGAAACTGTTATTCAAATACAACAATTAAGTAAGAGCTTTAAAGGAGTTGAAACGGTCACGAATGTCAATATGAACGTTAAGAAGGGAGAGATTTATGGGTTTTTAGGTCCGAATGGAGCGGGGAAAACGACGATTATGAAGATGATTTTAAATTTAGTAAAACCAACTTCAGGTGAAATAAAAATTTTTAATAATCTAATCACAACGACCTCCTATCAATATTTAAACAAAATAGGCAGCATTATCGAGTATCCGGAATTTTATGAAAGGCTAACAGCGAAGGAGAATTTAGAGCTTCACTGCGAGTATGTTGGTATTTATGAAAAAGGGGCTATACAAGAGGCACTAGCTATTGTAGGTCTAGATGGAGTGGAACATAAAAAAATACATGAATTTTCGCTAGGGATGAAGCAAAGATTAGGCATCGCACGGGCAATTGTTACGAAACCAGAGATTCTAATTCTGGATGAGCCGATAAATGGTCTTGATCCTATAGGTATTAAAGATATCCGCGAGCTTTTAATGCTGTTAAAAGAAGAGCATGGAATCACTATTTTAATATCAAGTCATATCGTGTCAGAAGTTGAATCAATAGCAGATACAATCGGCATCCTTCATCATGGGAAATTATTAAAGGAAGTAAAAATGGAGGATATTCGAAAAGAAAACATGGAGTACTTGGAAATTAAAATAGACGATTTGAAAAAAACGATTCATGTGCTAGAGAACAAGTTAGGAATTCGAAAATATGAAATTGTCCATCAGCATTGTATTCGAATTTTTGAACATGATATTTCTCAATCTCAAATTAATAAAGAGCTTATTTTAAATGACATTGTTGTCAATGGAATTGAAAAACAGCAACAGCATTTAGAAGAGTATTTCTTAAATCTTATTAATGGAGGGAATCAAATTGCTTAAACTATTAAGGCTTGAATGGAAAAAGAATTGTATAGCTGGCTATTTTAAAGGATTAATCATTTCTATTGTTGGAATTTTGGCGGCGGTTGTGCTTATGGCCTTGGGTTCCGGAGATGAACAGGTGTTTCGGGATTATACAGATTTTATGTCTTTAACAAATATTTTAATTCGAATTGTGTTTATTATTTTTTCGAGTGTAATTTTATCGCGTTTAGTCATTGACGAATATAAAAATAAGACGGTCCAATTATTATTTACGTATCCATTAAAAAGGAAAAAAATAATTCTTGCTAAGCTGTCGCTAGTTTTCGGATTTTGTTTCTTTAGTATTATCGTTGCAACTTTTATGATTAATATTGCTGTTTATTTCTTAAATCCAATGATGAACCTGTTTGATACGCCTGTAGAGATTCAGGAGATGGTAGCTACAATCCCATCTACTTTTGTTAATGCTTTTATGATGGCCGGGGTAAGTTTAATTCCTTTGTACTTTGGTATGCGAAGAAAATCAACAGCTTCGACAATTACGTCAGCGGTCTTAATTGGATTTGTTATTAATGCAACAGTTTCAAATGGGGATTCATCGGCTAGTTTATTCCAATTTGTCGGTGTCCCAATCATCATGTGTCTATTAGGGCTTATTATTGGTTATCTCTCTTATTATAAAGTCGACAAAGTAGACTTAACGTAAATTTTTTCAGCAAATATTGTTTGTACCGAGGCGTAATTGATATGAGAAATGAGGATGTAAAGTGAAAAAAGCGATCATAGTTTTGATATTTGTAATTGCAATAGGAGGAATTATATTCACCCTTAAAACAAATGGTGAAAAGGGTATTAACGAAGAACAGTCCTTTGATGTTCAGCAAATTGAGGAACTTGAAATAAACGGTGAGTCTTGGGATATAGCATTAGAAAATACAGATTCTGAAAAAATAACAATTGAAGTTGAAGGTAAGCTACAAGAAAAACAGGAAAACAACCCTGTTGAAATTAAGAAAGACGGAAATAAAGTTGTAGTATATCAACAAGACACTGAAGGAGGGGTTATGAAAAACATTAGCTTTGGAAAAAAGGGTACTATTCACATTTCTGTTCCTAAAAATGCGGTGAATAAGATTGCAATAAAAAACAGCTATGGTGATGTTAAAATGAACAACATTGAAACAGAAGAACTGTCGATTTCAACGGATTCTGGCTCTAAAAGCATTAAGGGACTATCTGCTGATAAAGGTGAAATTACATCGAAGGATGGAGAATTGAAAATGATGGATAGTACCGTGAATGAATTAACGATTGCCTCTACAAATGGTGACAGCTATATGACTAGAGTCAACAGTCCGAAAACGAAAATTACTTCGACTAGCGGTGAAGTTTTTATGAAAGAAATCATCGAAGGAAAAGCATTATTTGTAGAGACTGCTTCGGGAGATATTACAATATCCTACAAAGAGGCACCCAAATCATTAGAGCTTATGGCGAATAGTGAATCATCCGACATAAGCGTGGATTTAGAAGGTTATCAGAAAGAAGAACATACGGAGCAATTAAAGAAAGGTAAGATTGGTGACGCATTAAATAAATTGGAACTAATTAGTAAAGAAGGTATAATAATTGTAAATTAAAATCTAAAAATCTATGAGGTCAATGAGAGATGTTAAGACGAGAACTGATTTCAGAAGTAGCCAACACGTTTATAGATTTACAACTTCACCATCCAATAAGAGTAGCAATTAGTAACAGCTTCAGGGAAAACAACTTTTGCCAATGAACTGCTGAGCAAAACGGGAGGCGATTGCATTCGGAAGCTATGAAAGTGCAGAGGCTATGTTCATTAACCGGTATCATGCTGCATCAAGTTTATATTTAAAGGAACATAACCCTCAAGACAATGCAGATATTGTGATTAATAACAATGATGTCGGTTCTCCATATTTTCTCTAGGAGGTTTATATGGTGAAGCATATTTATGTAATTAGACATTGCGAAGCTCAAGGACAATCGTCGGCTGCTTCTTTAACAGAAGATGGCTTTCATCAGGCAGAAGATTTAGCTGATTTTTTCGCTGACATAAAAATTGATCGGATCATTGCCAGTCCCTTTTTACGTGCAATTCAAACTATAGAGCCGCTGAGTAATAGGGAAAATATAAATATTGAGATCGATGAACGGCTTTCAGAACGCATTTTAAGCAGTAGAGATTTACCCGATTGGTATGAAAAACTTCAAGCAACTTTTACCGATACGGAGTTAAAGTTTGACGGTGGAGAGTCAAGTAATGAAGCAATGAAACGGATCGTTCACGTAGTGGAGGAAACTTTCCGAAGTGATGCCGAGCATTCCATTATTGTTAGTCATGGAAATATAATTACTTTACTATTGAAGCATTATAATAATGATGTCGATTTTCAAGTTTGGAGAAATTTAAGTAATCCAGATATTTTTCAATTAAGTACTAAGCATAATGAAATAACAATAGAACGTGTATGGAAATGATAAAAGTTTGTTTTGCTTAAATTCGCCTCCCGATATAGCAAGAAGATCGCTTCTGTAGCTACGTTTTCCTGCGTTTGTTAGGGCGGCAACAGGAGCTAATAAAAAATTGCGAATTAATGAGGTGGTATGAATCGAATTTCATACCATCTATTTTGTGATTGTTGGTAAAAGGAGAAGGAAGATGGAGAAGATACTACAAGAAATACTGAATTGGATAAAATTAAATGATAAAAGGATTATTATTGGTATCTCTGGGCATGGAGCTGCAGGAAAAACAACGTTTGCCAATAAACTTGTTAATTGTCTAAATCAAAATGAAGTGAATTATATGAATACAGATCCGTATATTGTTAGTTCAGATATACGTAAGCAAACAATTATCGACTATACATATCAAAATGAAAACCATTGTTTTAAAATGACGGCTTGTCATCCAGCAGCCCATCATTTGCCTTCTTTAGAAAGAGATATTCAGATGGTTCGAGAAGGTCTAGATTTATTGACAATAGATACGCATTATATGAAAAGTGCGTTAATTTCTTCAAAAACTAAAGTAACAATTGTAGAGGGAATGAGTGTAGCATTTATTAATCCCAAATTATTTGACTTAAAAATTTATTTTTATACAGATAGTGAGACGGAATTTGTAAGGAGGTCGGGTCGTGATGTACTTGAAAGAGGAACCGATATCAATTATTTAAAGCAGTCCCATGAAGAACGTCGGATTCAATATGAATTGTTTATGCATTCGTATAGTCAGCAATTTGATATTATTTTTAAAATGTCTGACGAAGTAGTGTGTTTAGAAAAAAATTTATTTAATCCTAAATAATATATAGTCATGTATGGGGAATATTCTTGATGTCCATATGTATTGGCATGCATGTTGAATCCCAAGGAAAAGCAGATAGGCCTCTTTTCCTTGGGATTTTGACGTAACTAATTCGAATGTTTCCTCATGTAAACATAAAGTTCAATACCTAGCATAAAGAGCGTTGCAATTAAAAATCCAATCATAAAAATTTCGTGTACAAGTGCAAAATAAGCTATATAAATTACAATAGCAACTAAAAATAAAATTACTAGAAAATGAAACTTTACTGCTTTTTCATTATTCGCGATTTGCTTTTTTATAGGGCTGTTACCTTTAATCAAATTATCTAAACTAATATTCATTTCATCGCTTAACAAAATTAAATTTTCAATATCTGGAGCACCTTTTTCTTGTTCCCATTTTGAAATGGCCTGTCTAGTCACACCGATTTTATTTGCCAATTGTTCTTGGCTTAAATTATTACTTTTACGATAATCTAAAATCGATTTGCTAATTTTCATTTTTATCATTCCTTTTTATATTTGATATCATCACCATACCAAATTTACTGCTGTTGCAAACGAAACCAATAGTATCAAGTCCGCAATGCTACGTTGCAATTAGATTAAATATGGAATGAGAGTGTCATTGTTTTAAATCCTCTCGAAAGAATGTTTTTGGGTTCTTAATTAAAACTTGCGGTTATTTTGGCTCATCATCATAACGTGTGGTTGATTTCCGTTCCGACTGGGCGCTTTGTTGTTGCTGTCGCTACGCTTTCGCACAGATAAAACATTTGCTGTCGCTTCGCTTTCGCACAGATAAAACATTTGCCGCTGACGCTTCGCTTTCGCACAGATAAAACATTTGCCGCTGACGCTTCGCTTTCGCGCAGAGCAGAGCTTCCTGGGGGCGTCCGATGAGCCGCTTCACTCGCGTTGCTCGCTCCAGAGTCTCGGGCCTACACGATGTAGGTCACGAAGGCGTTATCACAGGACGTGATGCTCTTAGCCTTCGTTCCTCTATCGCTAATCCCCAAGGAGTCGCCCAGTCTCCACTCCAATCAACTAATATACAGGGCATATATTTTAAAAATATCATCCGCAACTTTTGGTGATGACGTATTATTTTTTCTATAAATTCAATAATCTTACATTTAACTGTAGAAGAAAAGAGAAAACTCTCGTATTGTAATTGTTGTCGAGACAAACCAAGAGAGGAGTTTTCGTTTTTGAATTATACATTTCAATACTGAAATTTCACTCGAACAGTCGCATTAATGGCTATTTGACCCTGTTCAATAGGCGTAGAAATTTTGGAATCGGCCATCGCCATTGATCTATACAGAACTGGCGCATGTTCTAGTTCCTCAACAATTTCGATAGGTTGTGGTTGTAAAGGCAAATGCATTGTCTCGGCAATCGTTTTAGCCTTCATTTGCGCATTATGAAGGGCTAAACTAAGAGCTTGTTGATAATAGGCATCGGCATTGTCAATGTTGAATTGGATAGAGGAGATTCGATTTGCACCATTTTCCACAGCTGTATCAATAATTACACCAATCTGATTCATATCCGTTACTTTAACGGTAATACCATTTGTGACTTCATAGCCTTTAAAAATCTGTTTGCCGTCCTCATAATCATAAAGTGGTGAAATTGTATAGACAGCTGTTTGAATATTTTCCCTTGGGATATGGAGATCTAAAAGAGCTTGGATAACACGATTCATAATGATTGCATTTTCCTGCTGTGCTTCTTGAACATTTTTTCCTCTTGTCTGGACTTCAATTTGAAGTTGAACATAACTTGGAGTAGCCATTACTTTTCCGTTTCCAGTGACGTCAATCACACGAGATGGATGGGGCGAGTGCTGACTTACATTTGCATAGTACATAGAATACCACCCTTCGAAAGGTTCATATTAGTTATGCTATGCTTACTATAGAGGAAAATTGTTTATCATCATTTAGCCCAAGGCGAAATTAATTTACTTTGCCTGCCTTTTCAATAATTTATCATGGAATTTTGTAAATAACAGTAAAGTTAAAATGGTTCCAATGAGGGCTAAAAACATGTCCCACTGAGCATCCCAGCGATCTCCTTGCATCCCTAAAAAATCTTTAGCTCCCTTGCCGCCTTTTGAAACTTTTGTACTGAGCCACTCAATGATTTCGTAGAGAGCAGCAGTTGCCAGCATGATACTTATTGTAATACCTGTTAACCAAGCGCCTTTCGTTAGTGGTGTTTTTCGTATCAATATTTCTCTAATGACAATGGCCATCAAACCTTTTAGGAAATGTCCAAAACGGTCGTAGTTATTCCGATGTAAGTGAAATTCTTCTTTTATCCAATTAAAAAGCGGAACCTCTGAATAAGTATAGTGCCCGCCAATAAATGTTAAGATGGATAAAAGGGCAATGATCACATATGAGAAAGTTGTGAAGCGGAATTTGTTGTAAATAGCGACTACAATAATAATAGCAACCACAGCAGGGCTAACTTCTGCGAGCCAATCCAAATAGGTAGCTGGTTTTATGACAGACCAGACAAAAATAATAACGACTATTAATAACAATATTACATGTATTTTCCAATGTTTATCTTTATCCAAAACGAACACTCCTTTGCCCAAAGTATAGGGAAAGAGTGTCTAGCTTATTCAAACTGTACATAATACATCAACAAAAAAAGCGTCTAGTCGAAATTGAACTGACGCTTTGTTTATACATAAAAACTTCCGGTTATATCATTTTTAATAATGCCTCTACACCAGGCATTCCTTCCGTAATACCGAGCTGCTGCGCTTCATACGTCACGGATTCTAATGGGGCTGTCAATAGTTCATCGATTGTTTTCACACCAACTGCACGACCTGCAATAATTTTACGGTCAGCTAAGCGATCATTTAATAAACCAATATCTAAAGCCCCACACATGATGTAGCCCGTTTCATTTGAAATTGTCAGTAGTGTTGTTTTAGGTAATTGAACAATCACTGCAGTGAAAAAATGACCCTTAATCATAATAGGCTCAATTGTCACCATTAATATCACTCCTTTTCTCTATATACATATGGCAATAGATAAAAAGGTGTTCGACATTTTCCGTAAAAAAATTATTGTAAGCGTAATTCTGCCACCTTAAATAAGATATGTTGTTCGTAAAAAGCTAAAAGAATCAACCCGATTTCCCTTTTGTAAGAATGAGTTGATTCTTTTTATTTATTTCGTATAAGAAAGCATTGCTGTATGATTGAATTTTTTTAATGCAATCGTTGCCTCGTTTTTAGTGTCGTACTCGAACATACGATAAGTATTTTGTTCAAAAACTGTAATAATCCACATAATGAAATCCCCTTTGTTGTTTTTTTTTTTTGTACTATAACAACAGGCATAAAAATTAATTAAACCAATGGTTGTTGTATATCAGTTTGTGTGTTTTATTTTACATTAATTAGTAAAAAATAAAGTGGTTTGTGAGTGTTTTCACAATTCGTTCAAAATTTAACAGCAATTTATCGGTGATACAAGGTAATGAAAACCGCCAATCTTTCACGAGTATATTTCATTGTAATTCGTAAATAGTAAGTTGACGGAGTTATGTGAATTTGAACTTGGGAGGTGATGCTATGACACGTAAATATGTATTGCTTTTAACCCTTTGTATTTTAATCATATCGGTATTTTTTACAGAGCTGACCATCTATGCGGATAAAGGTCGACATTATTATGAGGAGACAGGCGAAGTTGTGTGGGACATTAACACAGAAGACAAAATAATTGCCCTAACCTTTGACGATGGACCCGATCCTAAGTATACGGCAGCTATTTTAGATGTACTGGCAAAGTATGATGCAAAAGCTACCTTTTTTATTATTGGAAAAAATGCAGAAAAATATCCGGAGCTTGTTTTAAGGTCTTATTCTGAAGGTCATGAGTTGGCCAATCATACGTATTCACATCCGTTTAATGTTTCCGTAGCTGAATTGCAGAAGGAACTGCGTCAGACAAAGGGAATCATTAATAGTATTACTGGATTTTCCCCAGTTTTATTCCGTCCTGTAGGTGGTAATTATAACGATCAAATGATTAATGCTGCAGTAAAGGATGGATACAAAGTAGTTATGTGGTCTTGGCATCAGGATACTCAAGATTGGAAACAACCAGGTGTGAAAAAAATTACACAAAAGGTATTGAAGGGATCGAAGCCTGGAGATGTTGTTTTATTCCATGATGGAGGCGGCGATCGCACGCAAACCATTAAGGCACTGGAAAAAATAGTACCAGAACTTAAAAAACAAGGTTATACATTTGTCACAATATCCGAGTTGATTGAAAGCAAACAACAACAAGAGCAAGTACAATAAGGGGAAATAAGCCATCTCAACCATTGAAATGGCTTTTTTTCCCTCAAATAAAAAAATGAGTCTGCCATATCGCAGCGGATACTGATCATTGGACATCTCATTTTAGAAAAATAATAGAGGTGCGAGTGCAATTCCGATAATAGTTCCGAGTACAATCCCAACACCAAAACCTGGTCTTCTAAAATTCCGACGACCAAAAAAACCTAAACCATATCCTCCATATCGTCTATCAGGTAGAATCCACACATGTTTTCTATCCACCATCGTTATCTCTCCAACATGTACTCTGCCAGATGCATCTGTAATTCTTACACGTTTACCATGATATTTACAGCAAAGATTATAAGTATCAGCTGGATTCATAAAATATCCCTCCTTTCGACTTCCTTACAAATTAATATATGCTGTTTCATACATTCCTCACTAGCCGATTGTCTATTTGAGACATAAGCTATAGCAGGAGGTGAGGGGATGTCAGTAATACCTACCGATGAGTGGCTTAATGAATTAATAGAGACTCAAAGGCAAAATCACAGTAGGAATCTTAATGAAATACAGTGTTACATTCTTTGTAGTCGTTTAGTTGAAATCTTTCATGGTGGATATCCGGAAGAACTACAATTTGAACTACAGCAACAGGGTCTTTTTCAGCCACATGAAAAAATAGATTTAAAAAAGTTAAAGGAACAAAATGTGTGGGAAGTGGTGCAAAAGGAATTTATTTATTTAAAAAAGAGATGGAGCGGTCCAAATATACCAATCTATATTTTTCCGATAACACAGGAACAAACAATGACAAATAAAAATGGTGTCGCCTATCCAAATGCTTTGTTTTTATTTATAGGAGAGCTTGAAAAAGAGGAACTTAAAGCGTTATTTGCACATGAGTACAATCATGTTTGTCGTTTACAATATTTAAATAAGACGCTAGACGAAGTGTCCTTATTGGATTCTTTAATTTTAGAAGGCTTAGCAGAATGTGCAGTTGAAGAAATTTACGGAGATCAATGGTTAGCCCCTTGGTTGAGTTACTACTCTTTGGATAAAATGTTGAAGATATGGAAGCAGCGTTTTTTACCTCAAATTAATATTCAAGGATTAGACAATCATATTGAATTTTTATATGGTGGAAAGCTTCCTAAATGGATAGGGTACTGTATTGGTTATGAAATCGTAAGGTCTTATATAAAAAATTTTTCATCAAATAAACTTCATGTAAAAAGTTCGAAGGAAATACTTGTCGGCTCTGATTTTCCGCTACAATAAAGGGAAGGAGTGATTGTAGTGTCAAATGAACTAAAAAATGTCTTGCGACCAGTTATTGATTCGTCAACAAAGGTGCTAATTGTCGGTTCAATGCCTGGAAAGCAATCATTAGAGAAACAGCAGTATTATGGCAATCCACGCAATCACTTTTGGCCGATTTTAGGAGAAATATTAGAGGTAAATATACCAGATGACTATGAACGAAGATTAAAATTGTTAAAGAGCAATCATATTGGCCTTTGGGATACGATAGAATCGTGCGAGCGTAAAGGAAGCTTAGATGCAGCTATTCGTAATGAAAAGCCGAATGATTTTAAAATGCTTTTTAAACAGTATCCAAATATTGAGTTGGTGCTTTTTAATGGTGGAAAGGCATTCGAAGTTTTTAAAAAACATATTGGCTTTGAGGTTTTAGTTGGTCGAGCCTATCAAAAAATGCCCTCGACCAGTCCGATACCAGGTAAAAATATTAAATCTTTTGAGGAAAAGCTTGAGGATTGGCGAGTGATGCAAGCTTATTTATCTATATAATTTCACTACTAAAAAATACCCTCTGATTAGTGTTGCAGAGGGTATTATAGTGCTATTAAAGGACTTTACTGCCAAGTATTGTAGTGAGATCCAGCGGGGCTATAGAAAAATTTAAATTGATAGTTCTCTGCTAAAGCACGACTTTTTTCTTCATCCTCAAATCCAATCGCCATCACCTGAGTACCGAATTTATCTCGTATGTGAACTAATTGCTTCATCTTATCCAATGCCCAGTCATCTTCTCCAACTACATCATACGAGAAGTTTTCCCACATGATAAAGTCGATATATGGCGCTGTATAATCAGCTAATGTTTGAAAGCCCCAATTTTGCGCAACAGACAAGCCGTTATATTGCTGTTTTATTTTTTTGATGAAGGATAACATTGCTTTATTTTGTACTTCCTGCTCTTTTTCAGGTAAATAAGAATTAATGTTGCCCACAGTGTCTAAAAACACACCATCCAATCCTTTTTGAACAATTTGCTTCTGAATTTCTTCTAGTAAAAGCTTTTGATAGTGTTGAGAGGTCATATCCATTAAATACGAATCCCACTCAGCGAAATACATCTTTTCTCCATACGCATCTTTATAAAAGTCTGCTTCATTTAATTGACTATAAAGCGCTGAATTCCATTTGTCTGCTTCCATAGCGTTTATATAGTCGTATATTAGTGTTCCATTTTTTTGAGCATGGTCGATATACTTCTGCTGCATTTCGATTGGTTCCACAATGACCAAATCCATGTTAGCCATTTCCTTGCCAATCTTATCGTTTCCTTGATCTAAATAATATTTGAAATCCTTTACGTCAGCTAGCTTCGCTTGGATACTTGTTGTAGATTCAGTGGCTTGATTCGAAGAAATTAGTAACCAAATGCCTAGTAATACAATTATGGAAGTAATTATTAAAAATAGTTTTCGCATAAGGGCTCCTTTTCTTGGAAATACTCTCCCATTATACAATATTAGCCAATGGAATAATTGGTTGAGTGTAGTCTACAAAGCTCCCCTAAAGATAGGCAATTGCTCAACGGTTATTCGCCTTTTTACATATATTGAAATATGTAAAAGGAGGAGTTTTTAATGTATAACAATCCATATGGAGAGGATTTCAGACCTCCAAGCGGGAATGAACCTAATTTCGAACCATCATTTGGACCGCCTGGATTTGGACCACCACCATCATTTGGACCGCCTAATTTTGGCCCACCACCAGCAGGTCAAATGCCTCTTGGACCACCACCTAGTTTTGTGCCATCGACTCCACCGTGGGGAATAGGTACAAGTGGTATTCAATCATGCTTATTTAGAAATACGTATATATGGATGTTTAATGGATCAAGCTTTTGGTTCTTCCTAACTGCTGTAGGGAGAGAGTCTATTGCTGGGTTCCGATGGAGTAGCAGAAGGGGTTGGCGCTTCCAAACCATTGCAAGAAGAGAGATTCGCTCGTATGATTGCTCGAGATGGTAATGAAGTGTAGGACACTATGAACCAATAAGAATTGCCTGGTTAGTATGATGTTACTTGTGAAGAATTATTTTACAACTTTACCGTTGTTGTTTTAAAGACAATGATGTTACAATTATTGTAATTACAGATGAAGGGACGATGGGTGGCTAATGATTAACTAATCTTATTTTTTGCGCATGAAATTTTATATTTCAGAATCAAAATAGGATTAGTCTGCCCATTTTCCATAACGCGCATCTCGTATCGAACAAGCTTTGTCGATACGAGGTTGTACGATACTTACAAGTGCTTCATTTTCCATCTGAACCTCTTTATTTAGAAGCAGATAGGAGAAGTGGCTTACTTAGTAATGGAACACAAACAAAGCTTTGTTCATAAGCTTTTTTGTGTATGATATTTTTAAGACTAATCCTTCCAAAATACTTGGAGGGATTTTTTTGTCCCTCCGAACGGAAAGGGATGGATGTTATGAAGGAACTTTTAAAATTACAAGATGTACGTTATGAAATACAGGATACAAAGATTTTTGAACAGGTAACAGCAACTGCGAAGAGGGGCGAGGTCATCGGCATAATTGGTAGAAATGGTGCTGGTAAATCCACAGTATTGCAGTTGATTGCAGGCTTGATCGTGCCGACTTCGGGACAGTTACGTTGGTTGCAGTCTGCTAAAGTTGCTTATGTAGAACAGGAGAGTGCGCATTTTGATACGCTGGAGGTAACTGCAAACGAGGCTGATTTGCTTGCTAAATGGCAGGTGCCAGATGTGTTATTTTCAGCATTAAGTGGTGGAGAGAAGCTAAAAATGCGTCTTGCTGATGGTTTTGCACAAAATGCTCAATTACTTTTACTAGATGAGCCAACGAATCATTTAGACGAGCGAAGTACGGCATTGTTAATTGAGCAAGTAAAAAATTACGATGGTACCATCATTGTTGTCTCTCATGATCGCTATTTTTTAGATGAGATTGCAACTAAAATTTGGTCGCTAGAAGAAGGGAAGCTCATTGAACATAGTGGCAATTATAGTAGTTTTATGGCCGCTAGAGAACACCAAAGACTAACACAACAACGTGCCTATGATAAACAGCAAAAAAATATTGAACGTATAGAGGCACAGATGAAAGAGTTAACATCCTGGTCACAGAAGGCACATGCGCAGTCTACAAAGCAGGAGGGCTTTAAGGAATTTTATCGTGTAAAAGCAAAACGTATGGACTCGCAAGTTAAATCTAAGAAAAAACGATTAGAGAAGGAGCTTGCGAAGGTTAAAATTGAAGCTGTAGAACCTGAAGAAGAGATTCGTTTTTCTTTAGACACAAATCAACGAGTGGGCAAGCGTTTTTTAGAGACAAAGAGTTTAACGAAGTGCTTTGAGCAACGAGCTTTATTGAAGGATGTAAATTTAATTGCAAAATTTGGTGAGAAAATTGCCATTATTGGGACAAATGGTAGTGGCAAAACAACATTATTAAAGATACTCTTAGGGCAGGTAGAGGCAGAAGGGGAAATTTGGCTATCTCCTGCTGCAAACATCGGCTATTTAACACAGGAAGTATTTGATTTACCACTGGATCAGACACCGGAGCAATACTTTTATAAAGAAACCTTTGAGGAGCAAGGGAAAGTTCGAAATTTAATGAAGCATTTAGGTTTTACACCAGCACATTGGACTGCTCCAATAGGCAAAATGAGTATGGGCGAGCGTGTAAAGTGTAAACTAATGGCATATATTTTAGAGGATAAAAATGTGCTTATTTTAGATGAACCGACGAATCACCTTGATTTACCTTCTCGGGAGCAGTTAGAGAAAACACTTGCGCAATATAAGGGAACATTACTTGTTGTCTCACATGATAGATATTTTCTTGAGAAGGTAACTGATAGTGTGTGGGAAGTTCAAAATAAACGCATTGAGAAAAAATGGAGAGATAGTGCTCCTTCTCAAGTCGATGATAAAGCCGCTCTTCGTTTAAAACTTGAAAATGAAAGACAAGAAATACTCGGCAAGCTTAGTTTTCTTACGGTAAAGGATAAGGATTACGCTATGCTTGATCAAAAGTTTAACGAACTGACGAAGCAAATTAATGAACTTAAGTAACTAAAATAGTTTTTAGGTAGGGAAGAAAGAAGTGACCTTACACGATTAGTTCTGAGATGAACCCGGGGGGACCTGATCAGTTTCGGATCGAACCCGATCAGTTCTTCGGGGCATACCAGATTACTTCTAAGGTCAGCTCGATCGCTCTTAATAAAGGGGGGGCCAACGCCATGAAAAAAGTAGTTTTTACATTCATGCTTTTAAGTTTCAGTATAATCACTGCATGCTCTGATAAAGAAGAAAAACCTAACGTGCCAAACAAGCCGCAAGAAGAGCAGCAATTGCAGGAAAATCAACAGGAATCTTCTAAAACGAATAAGGAAAACACAGTAGCATCGATTACACAGGCTGGGGCACTAAAAAATGTTAAGGACCAGCTTAAAACGGATTTACCTATAACTTTACCAAAAGGGCTACCGATCACAGAAGGTACATTTTTAACGGCAACAACGAAGGCGGAAGCTAACGAAGTTGAAATAGTATTTTTTGAAAGCAAAGAGTATTTGCCAATCAACGATATTAAACTAAAACAACCAGATAGAGCGACCGTTATTGCTCGTCTCTTAGTGAAGCAATATGAAAGTGCCGACGAAGCAAGTAAGCAAATTTCTTTTGAGAACTATCATCAAAATGGCGGTCAAGAGGTTGACCTTAGTTCCAACATAAAAGGCTATCAGGATGCAGGTGCTGGCTCTTTATGGACTGGTTGGAATGAGGGAAGATGGGCAATAGCGACTCAAACAAGAACAGACAATCCGGAAGCCGGTGTAAAGCTTGCTAAGCAGGCAGTACAATTTTTAGAATCGCATATGCTTCCTATTCCAAAGCAACACGGATCTGCACATTTAGATGTATATGAATCAGGAAATTTAATCGTGTGGCAGGACGACAAGCTTGTCTATACACTTGATTCAATCAAGGAGCCGCTAAAAGCACTTGAAATGGCTACAGCTTTTTATCATTAATAAAAACTCCTAGGGCATGGTGAACTTCACACATCCTAGGAGTTTTATTTATGATGGTTAAATCTTTTCTACGTCATCCACAAGTTGCTTATATTCTGCAAACCATTTTTGCCATTCTTCCATTGGAAATTCTTCATGTACAGTTCCATTTAATAAGTCTGAAAGCAGGTCTAAGCATATGTGCCAGCCAGCTAAATCTTTTGGTGTATGCTCAGTTAGCTCACCAATCGATTCAAGTAAAACTAATATGGAACCGCTACTAGTGGGGGAGAGTTCAAATCGGACTGTATCTTTACCCCATTCAAATTCGAGCACTTCCTTCTCAACATAGTCTGTAATCGTTATTTCCATATAAGCATCTGTTCCATCATTCATATTAAAATGGATTTTACCGTTTTTTCGAAGATCAATGATTTCTAAATTATTCATCCATTTTTGAAGTTTGCCATTCTCCGTTAATACTGCCCAAACAGCATCAACTGAATGTGACAGTGGACGATTAAATTTTACGACATAGTTATTTTGTTGTTTCTGAACAGTAGCGAGCATTTGATATCCCCTTTTTTTACTTTACCTCATCATAGACTGCTTGAAATAGTCTTGTCACGCCTTCTTCTATTTCATTCTTCTTTAAATGTCCATACCCTAAAATAATCCGATTAGTATTTTTCCCTTTCTCTATCGAATGATCCTCTACAGGGTATATCTTTACACCAAGTTGTTCGATTTTAAACAATAGCTCTTTAGAAAAATGAATATCCTCTAATTCAGCAATTAAATGCATACCAGTAGAGTAACCTAAAATCTTCACTTTATTTGAAAAGGTTGTTTGCAAACATTGGATAAGAAAATCTCGCTGGTTTTTATAAAACTTCTTCATCTTTGCAATATGTCTTTCTAAATAGCCTTCTTTAATAAAATGAGCAAGAATAAGCTGATCTAATGATGGTGTGTGTAAATCAGTAAGCCATTTCAGCTGCCGACATTTCTCGATTAAATGAGTTGGGAGAACGATGTAACCTATTCTTAATGCTGGAGAAAGAATCTTGCTAAAAGAGCCTATATAGAGTACACGTTCTAGATCTAAACCTTGTAAAGAGCTGACAGGTGGACCTTCATAGCGAAACTCACTATCATAATCATCCTCAACTAAAAAACAATTATTCCTTCTGGCGAAATTGATTAATTGAATTCTGCGCTGTATTGGTAACGTACCCCCTAGTGGGAATTGATGTGATGGAGTTAGGAAGACAAATTTAGGATGCAAATTTTCTGGTATTAAGGCTGTCTTCATCCCATATTCATCTACAGGTATTGGATAAAGAGAGGCACCTGAAGATTTAAAAATCGTTTGAATATCATTCGTAATAGGATCTTCTATAATGGCTATATCATTAGGTGATAAAAGCAATCGAGAAACAAGTGTCAATGCTTGTGTAGCGCCGGATGTAATGACAATTTGTTCTGGATGACAGTGAACACCTCTAGTTCTTAATAAGTAGTGTGCTAACGTTTGTCTTAATTCTAAACGACCCTCTGGAAAATCATATCCAAAATTAGTTGATTCAATATCATTCCACAGTTGATGTGATAGCTTGGCCCATGTTTTACGGGGGAATAAGTCCAATGCTGGAATACCTGAACGGAAATTAATAATATGATTTTTCATCTTTTTTTCATCGACTTCAAA
Organism: Lysinibacillus sp. TE18511; assembly: GCF_054062295.1. Classification (NCBI taxonomy): domain Bacteria; kingdom Bacillati; phylum Bacillota; class Bacilli; order Caryophanales; family Bacillaceae; genus Lysinibacillus; species Lysinibacillus sp. TE18511. The sequence goes on along the minus strand of NZ_JBSSFD010000002.1, from coordinate 161,327 downwards.
TAAAAATGGTGCCTCATGCTGTGTTAAAAAGGCCCCCTCTGCAACAAATGTACCTGAACCACTTCGTGCAATTAAAAATCCCTCTGCTAACAATTGATCGTAAGCTTCCAATATGACATTTCTTGAAACCTTCAGCTCGAAAGAGAGCTCACGTGTTGATGCTAGCCTTTCACCTGCTTGAAGATGGCCATTTAATATTTTTTCCCGAATTTGCTGATAAACTTGCCGGTTTAGAGGTATATCTGAAGAACGATCGATTGGTATCCATAACAACTTTCTCTCCTCCTACTTAAAATTGGTACCTTGAAAAATTCTATAAAGTGGTTCTACTCCTACCAATTTTATCATGTTAAAGTACTGGAAAATAGAAAAGAGGAGGAATAAAAATGAAAAAGACAGAAGAAATAGTGATTCAAGCATTAAAATCTGCAGCAAGAAATGCTCAAATGAAACAGGACGTTCAACAGTCAACAGAACTCTATCCGTTATTATGGAAGGCAGCGAAACGGTATGTTACCGGTGAAGGGAGAAAGGATGCTATTCCGATTGCTCGAGAATTCATCACCAAGGATTATCAAATATCCCTAGAGTTTATAGGGGAGAATACAACTGCTTTAGTGGAATGTCAAAAGGCTAAAGATGAATATTTGCAGCTTATTGAGGGAATGGGTGCATTGGAGATAAGACAAACAGTGTCATTAGATTTGTCGCATATTGGACTTTCTGTTAATGCAGAACTAGCATATAAACACTTAATGGAGCTAGCTAAAAAAGCATATCAGTTCAGAATTACATTAATGATTAGTATGGAGGAGTCATCAAAGACGAGCGATATCCTCGATATTTATAAAAAAATAGCAAGCCAATATACCAATGTCGGGATTACACTACAAGTTCATCTTTATCGTACAGAGGAGGATATACAGCAGCTTATTCAATATCCAGGGAAAATAAGGCTTGTTAAAGGTGCTTTCCAGGAGCCGATCGACCTTGCTATGAAAAGATCAGAAGCACTGAATGAACGTTATCTTCATTATGTAGAGCAGTTGATTAATGCCAAGCATTCTATCTCGATAGCTACGCATGATGAAGTATTGATTCAAGAAATGGAACAAAGACAATATTTTAATCAGCCAAATGTTGAGATAGAAATGCTTTATGGTGTCCAGCCTGATTTGATACGTCAATTAAAAGAGAAGGGGTACCGCTGTAAGATTTATCTTACGTATGGAACTGATTGGTATTTATACTTATGCCATCGTCTTGCTGAATATCCGGAGAATCTATATTTGGCTGTAGCAGACATCATTAATCCAGCTATGTTAACTAGAAGTGAAAATTATTAAACAAGCAATACTACTAGCATGTACTTCTCGTAATTAGCCATAATGATATTCCTATATAATGGTATTTCAGCTAATATTGTTGGAAAAGGAGGGTTTCTTGATGTATCAAAAAGCTTTAGAGCGTTATATTACAGCGACAAATTCCCATGATTTTCATAACGTAAAGGAAATTTTGCATCCTCAAGCTGTGTATTGGTTTAGCGATAAATCATGCACAACCTTAGAAGAAATAGGAGCTTATTTTAATAATGCATGGAATTTGATAAAGGAAGAAGTTTATTCTGCTACTGATGTTCAATGGCTTACGGTTGATGAAAAATCTGCTACCTGTCTTTATACATACCATTATGAAGGGTATCATAACGGGAAATTTGTATCAGGTAGCGGAAGAGCGACGAATGTTTTTGCAAAAGAGAATAATGAGTGGAAGCTAATTCATGAGCATTTAAGCCGTTAAATTATTTTTATTGTTACTTGAATAAGTAGTAATGAAATAATAACTATTAGTAGTATTTTAGCTGCTTTTATCGGAATTTTCGGTAGAACTAAAAGTCCGAGTTGAGAGCCGATAATAGACCCTACTGCCATCGCAATCGCGTATTCCCATTGAATAAAGCCAGTTTGGTAAAATACTAAAAATGCTCCAGTACAGCTCCCGAATATAAGCACACGTGTGAGCTGTACTGCCTTTATGTAGGAGTAATGGTAGCGTAAATAATGTAGTATGCTGAAGGTTGAAGAGCCAGGTCCGAAGCCACCATCATAAGCCGCAATTAAAAACGGCTGCCATAATCTATTATTGTGTTTCGTGTCATTTTCTTCCGAGGTAACAGTCCATTCTTTATTTTTCAACGTTACAAATAGGGCGAAAATAAGTAAAGTACATGCAATAATATTCATGGCCTTCTCTGACATAGATACAGTTAGAAGTGCTCCACAAATACCTCCAGCAATGGCTACTGCAACGTATTTTATAATAGATGCTAGTCGAAGCTCTTCATGATAAAGAAGATAAAAGATACTCGACAACGCTGCAATGCCTGATGAAAATTTATTCGTAGCAATGCTTGTTGAATAGGTATGCCAACAAGCATCATAGCAGGGATCGTAATAAGCCCACCACCCCCAGCAAGGGTACCGATAAAAGCAGCAAAAATTCCGATACAAACAAGCGTCATTGAAAGCTTTGTATAAAAAAGTCCAACTACAATGGCAAAGGACACAATCAAAATAAAAGATTTTTTCATATGCGTCTCCTTTAACGTTATTAGTTAAAGGGTACTGGTAAATAAATCATAATTCTAATATATTATTTTCCGTTTTGTATAAATTAGATTTATAAATATAATCTGTATATTGTACAGCAAATTTTTTCTCTTCTGCTATAAATACTACTCGAAATACAGTCCCCTTAAAGCTCTAACCGCACCAGTTTGCCATGCTTATTTTTATCACCTTAGCACCTTTGAAATAGAACTAAAAATAGTTATTATTGTAATTAATGGAAGTGATTATTCGACAAAGGGGATGGTAGAAATGAAGCAAAATATATATCAATGGGGTAACTCACAAAATCCAACGTTAATCTTTTTACATGGACTAGGGAGTACGGGTTTAGCATTTGGGGAACTAGCGAAACATTTACCAGAGTATCATATTGTATCCTTTGATTTACCTGGACATGGTTATGCAAAAGCTTTGGAAGAAGAGAATGCTTATTTTCCTTCCAATTTGATTGTAGGTATAGAAAAAATAATAAATCAGCAGTTAGGTAGTAAATCTCATTATTTAATTGGTCATTCTTTTGGAGCTGATCTGGCATTGCATTATGCTGCTAAATATCCTAAACGAATAAAGAGGATAATTTTGTTAGATGGCGGTTACTTGTCATCGCAAGATTTAGGCATGACATTAGAAAACGAATTACAAGGTATAGAGGAATTTTGCAATGAAGTAAGATTCCCATCTTGGGACGTATTTTTTGAATCAGAAAAAGAAGAGCTTTCACGTTGGTCTGAAGAGCTTGAAGAAGCGTCAAAAGCACAAGTTAAGGAGCAGGATGGAGAAATCAGACTAACGATTTCCACTTTTACAGGACAATCCATAATAAAAGGTTTATATGCGGAACCAGTCACAGATATAGTGGAACAGGTGCATTGCCCGACTTTTTTAATTCATGCTACAAAACCAAGCGAATTAGAACCTACTAGAAAGAAGAGTATTCAAATTTTGCAAACTAAAATTAAAAACTTGAATTTTGAACCAATAGTTGATGCAGGCCATGATATTTTTCGTGAAGCACATAAGGATGTTGCCAAAAAAATAAGAACATGGGTTGAGAATCATTAATAAGGAAACAGCGCAAGCATTGGTATGACAAATTCAGAGGTAAATGAAACTGATAAAAACAGAAGAAGAGCTAAAAAGCTTAATTGCAGAAGATGAATGGATGATGAACATTTTAACAACCTTAGAGAAACTACAATTACCTGATTCATGGGTATGTGCTGGATTTATTCGCTCGAAGGTGTGGGATCATCTACATGAAAAGGAATATAGAACACCATTAGCCGATATTGATGTGATATATTTTGATAAAGTAAATTCTTTAGAAAAATATGAGAAGCAGTATGAACAAGAATTGACGAAGTATTTACCGAATGAGCCTTGGTCTGTGAAAAATCAAGCGAGAATGCATGTAGTAAATAATAGTGAACCTTATCAATCATCTATTGATGGTATGGCTCATTTTCCAGAAATACCGACAGCTATCGGTGTGAGACTTACTAATGGAAGACTTGAGATTGCTGCACCTCATGGTATTCAGCACTTAATTTCTGGGATGGTCGCTCCTACACCATACTTTCAAAATGGTTCACAAATGCATGAGGTTTATAAGAAGAGGATTCAAAGCAAGCAGTGGAAATCACTTTGGCCAAAGTTACAGGTTGTCTACTAAAAAAGGAGCAAAGGAGCTGAAGAATTTTGTGTCACGATAAAAATGAGATCCTCTCGCATTATGAAAGATCTATAGCATTTGTGGAAAATTTAGCAAATGTTACGGAAGAACAATGGCGTACACCTATTGAAGCTGGAAAATGGACGGTAGCAGAAATTATTGGCCATCTTACGCCATGGGATGAATTCGTGGTAAACCAACGTCTACCGTTTCTTTTTACAGAAGAAAACTTACCCAAAGGGCCAGATGTAGAAGAGATGAATGCAAATGCAGCAATGAATAGTCGTACACAAAGTAAAGAAGAAACGGTAGCCGATTTTATCAATCAGAGACAGCAGCTAATTGACGCACTTTATCATATAGTGGATGAGCAGTGGCGACAGCCTTTTACAATAGGTGCTTCAGAATTAACGCTTTACGGGTATTTTGCTAGTTTAGTCGATCATGATTTGCATCACTTTTCACAAATCCAAAAAGTTTTAAAGAATGTAGGAGCTATAAAGTGGATATCAAGCATTTAATTGATTACTATGCACATGCGTCTGTAAGTTTTACGGATGTTTTTACAAATAAAATGGAGCCAGGTCAAGTAGATACAGGACGCACAACAGCTCCTGGGAAGTGCGGGTTAGTTGTGCCACTTGCTGGTAGTGCCATATTTAGTTTTAATGGTATCCCTTATGTAATGGAGCCAGGTATGGTCGTACACGCAGGACCACAAATGCCAATTGAAATTAAAGTTTCTGGCGATAAAGTATGGGAGTATGCAGTTGTCCATTATAATATTCCTCAGAAAGACGTATCTTTATATCCATTAGCAGCTCAGCACTTTTTAATTCATACAGGTTATCATACTAAAATTATTGACTATGTACAGCAAATAATAGAAAGCCATTCACTGCCAGGTAATATGTCCATATTCAAAGCAAAGACTCTGTTTATGAATCTTTTGGAAGCTATTCTTGTGTCGGCAAAAGTGAAGGTTCTCGATACGGCAAGCGACCAGATGGAGCAAGCTTTACAATACATACATGAGAACTATGCTACACAACTTTCTGTTTCAAAAATTGCTGAGGAATTTGGCGTGGAGCGTCGTAGGTTTGCCTATTTGTTTGAACAGCATACGGGTATGAACCCTAGCGCCTACTTAACGGAGTATCGCTTACGACGGGCGAAGGATTTACTGCAATATGACGATGCTACTGTAGCGGAAATAGCAGAATGTGTAGGCTATGCAGATTGTTTTTATTTTAGTCGGGTATTTAAAAAGTGTACGGGAGTGTCCCCGACAGCGTATCGAAAAAAAATGCTTGAGGAAGCAAAATACGTATAAACAAGTTGTTTCTTGAAAAAGAAGCAGCTTTTTTTGTGACATCTGCCAGAGGCTTTGGGCCAACAAGATGTAACTTAGACCCGCATTCATCTCACAACCTATAGAGGTAGGAGACTTCTGTACCTGCCGCTACGCTTTCGGTACAAAAATATCTGTTGAAAGAAGTTGAAAATCGGCAAAAGTCCATGTTGTTCATGAAATTATCCATTCACAATTGTTTTTCGCTTTGTTAGGATAGTATCCGTAAATGATAATGAATATCAATTGAATCGCTAATTCCTATTGACTTATAATTGAAAACGATTATCATTATCGGTAGATAGCGATTTGTTAGGAGAGAATAATGATGAATAAATATTTTAAAATGTGTGCACCTGCTCTATTAGCGCTATCCTTGGCTGCGTGTGGAACGGATAAGGCAGAAGAGTCTACTACATCCACAAATAATGCGGCAGAAACAAGTGCTACAGAAACGCAAGCAGATCAAGCGAAAACACAAACGATTACATATTTGGGAGAGAAATATGAAGTTCCTGCAGATGTGAAAAACATTGTAACGGCAAGCTTAGAATCTATGGAAGATGCGGCGATGCTTGGTATTAAGCCTGCCGGTGTACTAGAAGTTGGTGGCAAAATTCCATCATATCTTGCTTCAGAATTAGAGGGTGCTAAGCTTATAGGAAATAAAATGGAGCCGAATGCAGAGGCCATTCTAAGTCTTGATCCAGATGTTATTTTAGGTACCTCAAAGTTCCCTGAGGAAACTGCTGAAAAGCTAAATAAAATTCAAACGATGATTCCGTATTCACATGTCTCTACAAATTGGAAAGAGAACTTAACATTACTTGCACAGCTTTCAGGTAAAGAAGATGATGCTAAAAAAATCATTGCAGATTATGATGCGAAGGTTGTTGATGCGCAAGCCAAATCTAAAGAGCAACTAGCGGACAAGGAGATTCTAGTTATTCGAGTACGCGGTGGCGTAATGTATATTTATCCTGCAGGAGTTTACTTAAACCCTGTGCTATATGAAGATTTATGGGCTCCAATACCAGAAATTTTAAAAACTACAAAGGCTCAGGCTGAACTATCTCTTGAAACATTAGCAGAGGTAAATCCTGATACTATTTTCCTTCAGTTCGAGGAATCAGAAAATGCCGATGCACCAAAAGCGCTGGAAGAGCTACAAAAGAATCCGATTTTTGCAAGCTTGAAGGCATCACAAAATAATCAAATTTTCGTCAATGCGATTGATCCTTTAGCGCAAGGTGGTACTGCATGGTCTAAGGTGAAATTCTTAGATGTCGCAGCTGAAAAATTACTTAAATAGTATCAATTATGCCTTGGCATAGATAGGCTGGTAGTAGATTTGGTGGCATCACCAGGCTATTACCAGCCTTTTATAAGATTGAGAGAGAAATTGATAAAGAAAAAGGTGTGGAAGTTGAAAAAAACAAACATTGCGGCATTTTCAATATTAGCAGCTTCTCCATTCCTCATTGCGATTGTGGCATTAGTCTCCGTTATGTACGGTACAAAAGACATTAGCGCAATAACGGTGTGGCAGGCGATTTCTGCATTCGACCCTTCAAATGTGGACCACCAAATTGTGCGAACAGGACGAATTCCCAGAATTGCCGCAGTTTTATTAGTGGGAGCATTTTTAGCAGTAGCCGGCGCTGTTATGCAGGGCATAACACGAAATTATTTAGCGTCTCCTTCATTAATGGGCGTTAATGATGGTTCTGCATTTGTGATTACGTTAGCGATCGTATTTTTCCCAGGGCTTCCAAATTACCAAATGATCCTACTCTCTATGCTCGGTTCTGCATTAGGGGCAGGTATTGTATTTGGTTTTGGCTCTTTAATTCGAAATGGTTTATCACCGGTACGACTTGCCATTATTGGGACAGTCATTGGTACATTTTTAAGCAGTATAGCCACAGCCATTGCGATGTATTTCCAAGTATCACAAACAGTAAGTGCTTGGTATAACACAAAGGTACATATGGTGGATGTGGATATGCTCATGCTATCGATTCCATTTGGGCTGATTGGTTTAATCCTTGCATTCGTTTCAGCTAAAGCTATTACGATCACTTCATTAGGCGAAGATATCGCTATTGGACTTGGCCAAAAAACAAAAGCGGTGAGAATCATAAGCATGCTTGCTGTTGTCTGTTTAACAGGTACGGCAGTTGCACTTGTAGGAAAGATAGCCTTTGTAGGGTTAGTCATTCCTCATATTACGCGTTTTCTTGTTGGAGTAGATTACCGCTTTATCATTCCATGTGCAGCTGTCATCGGTGCGTTCTTCTTAGCACTTTGTGATGTGCTTAGTCGTTTTGTTAATTACCCATATGAAACTCCAATTGGCGTATTAACGGCATTAGTTGGTGTTCCGTTCTTCTTATATTTAGTTCGTAAACACGGAGGTGAAAAAGGTGCGTAAAAAAACCTCGAGTGTATTCGTTATGACTGTTTCAATACTCATTTTATTTATTTTGGGTGCCAGTTATCTTCATATGACAAATGGTGTTTTTGATATGACGGTGATAGATGTCTTAAAAACATTGCTACGTATTGATCCAAATCCAAAATTTGATCTTGTCATTTTTGAATTCCGTTTACCACGTATTGTCATTGCAGCGCTTGTTGGTGTTGGCTTAGGGATGGCAGGGGTTGTGCTACAGGGCATAACACGAAATGGCTTAGCCGATCCAGGTATTTTAGGGATTAATGCGGGTGCTGGGGCAGCAGTGGTTATATTCATGTTTTTCTTTCAATTACGTCTCACATCTGCAGATATAAGTAGCTGGTTATCGATTTTAATGATGCCCATGTTCGGGTTTGTAGGCGGTGCTTTGGCTGCGCTACTTATTTTTTCATTTGCCCAGAAAAATGGTCATTTAGATATGCAGCGACTTATTTTAACCGGGATTGCTATAAACAGTGGTTTTGGGGCACTGTCACTGTTTTTATCATTAAAAATGAGTGCTCAAGATTTCGAATCTGCCGCAGTTTGGATGGCAGGCTCTATTTATAATGCAAACTGGATTTTTGTTGTGACTATGCTACCTTGGCTTATATTACTGGGCTTTTATGTCCATCGGAAAGCGTATTTGCTCGATTATTTTCAACTGGAAGAGGATAGTATTACAAGTTTAGGGATACCGGTAGAAAAAGAGAAGAAGAAGCTGTTAATGGCAAGCGTTGGCTTAGTCAGTGCTTGTGTATCAGTATCAGGTAGTATCGGGTTTATTGGATTGATGGCACCACATATTGCAAAACAGCTTGTTGGTATACAACATCGTTATGTCATGCCAGTAAGTGCATTGATTGGCGCAGGATTGCTTATTATAGCTGATTTTATAGGAAAAACAGTATTTGCACCGTCTGAGCTAGCGGTTGGAATCGTTGTCTCGATTATTGGGATTCCGTATTTCTTATATTTATTAGTGAAATCAAAGGCATAGGAGGAAATAGGTGTGCAAACGGCATTTAGAATGGAAAATTTATCTTCCGGCTATGAGCAGGTTCGTGTGTTTGAAGGCTTAAATTTAACGATAGAGGATGGGAAGATTACGACCATCATAGGACCTAATGGATGTGGAAAATCAACATTATTAAAAACAATTGGTCGTATATTAAAGAAGCAGCAGGGCACGGTTTATTTGCAGGACCAAAACATGCAAAATTTATCGACAAAGGAAATTGCGAAAAAGCTAGCGATTTTATCTCAGACGCCTATTGCACCAGGTCAGCTAAAGGTTGAGGAACTTATTGCTTATGGTCGTTATCCGCATCGAAATAATGTGAATCGCTTAACAAAGAAGGACGAGGAAATGATTGAGTGGGCCTTAACTGTTACAAATACAAATGACTATCGCAATCGCGAGCTTGGACAGCTGTCAGGGGGGCAGCGCCAGCGTGTATGGCTTGCAATGGCCTTAGCGCAAGAAACAAATATTTTGTTATTAGACGAACCGACAACTTATTTAGATATGGCGCATCAGTTAGAGGTATTAGAAATTGTGAAAAACCTGAACGCGCAGCATAGTTGTACGATTGTTATGGTATTGCACGACATTAATCACGCGGCACGATATTCCGATCATTTAATTGCGATGCGACAGGGAGTTGTGATGAAAACGGGAACACCTCAGGAAATTTTATGCGCAGATGTGATGCGAGAAGTATTCAATATTAATGCACGTATTATGGAAGATCCTGTTACGAAAACACCCGTATGCTATGGCTATGATGTTTTGAAGGAGGTCGACAAATGATGATAGACAAAATTGCAGCAGCATCTGATTATACAACGCAGCAATTAACATCGAATTTTACGGATTATACGTATACGGTAAACATTTATGTACCGAATGGAGACGTACCAGAAGGTGGTTTTCCAGTCTTATATGTATTGGACGGTTCATCCTATTTTCACCTTGTGAAGGAAGCAGTCCGCCTGCAAAGTCGTAATGCACCTAAAACAGGTATTTTACCAGCTATTGTAGTTGGCATTGGGCATGGAGCTGATCTGCACGAACGACGATTTTATGATTTTACAGGACAAGCTGAGACGTATACGTATCCCGCAAGATTTAAAGGGAAGGGCCATGAGAAACATGGAGGAGCAGAGAACTTTAGTAGATTTTTAGAGGAGGAATTAAAGCCAAGTATTCAGGCGCAAATCCCTGTAAATGTACAGCAACAAGCACTGTTCGGACATTCATTAGCGGGTTACTTTGTACTTTGGCAATTATTCCATCATCAAGCAAGCTTCCAACGTTATATTGCGATTAGTCCTTCTATTTGGTGGAATGAGCATGAACTATTAAAGTATGCTTCAACATTTATAAAAGAGCGTCCATTTGCTTATGAAAAATTATTCATAGGGGTGGGGGAACTGGAAACCTTTATGGTTGATGATGCAAAACAGATTGCCGGCGATTTAGAGAAAATTATGGATATTGCTTTTTATGAAGCGTTGGAGGAAAATCATGCTTCAATTGTTCCAACGGTTATGAGTAGAGCAATTCGTTTTGTGAATAAAAATTAATTTTGATAGAGGCTGGGACATAACTGGACAAAACCTTAAAAAGCGCGAGAAATCAATTTTAGAAACGTTGATTTCTCGCGCTTTTCTGATGCGAAGGTTTTGAATTTTGCTTAGAATATATAATTATGTCCCAGCCTCTTTGTTATTTCTGGTAATACGTTAAAATGTATATTAATTCATTAAGGGGTGATGGAAGATGAATATTGTTTTAGCGCAAGTAAAGGATGCACCAGTAATTCACAGAGTAATGTTGCAAGCCTTTAAAGAGTATGAGCACGCAACACCACCGTCAAGCGCACTAAGTGAAACAGTTGAGTCGATTGAACAGGCGATAAAAAAAGGAGAATATGCTTTCATCGGATATATCGATGAACAACCAGTTGCAATGGTAAGATTTACACTCAGTGCTCAGGGGATTTATTTTTTTAGATTATCTGTTATTCCAGAAAAGCAAGGACAAGGATTGGCTAAGGCATTAATTGAAGAGCTTGAACAATATGCGCTTGCTAATGGAAAAAGTACTAGCGAATGTAAAGTACGCATGAGTGTACCAAGAAATATTGAGTTATATCGCTCATTAGGCTATGTTGTAATAAAAGAGGAAACGGGAGAGAATCGTAATGGCGTCTCTCTTGCTATCGCGACGATGGAAAAACAGCTTACTAATTAGGGGGATTGCACTTGAGGAAAAAGCTTGGCTGTTTACATGCACATCATTCAAATATTGAGTATATAGAGCAAGCATTTCAAAACATTGAGAAAGTTGAGCTAGTCCATTTTGTGGATCCAGGTCTTATACAGCAAGTTTCAAAAGGGACTGACGGGTTAGCTTTTAAGGTTAAAGAGCAACTTGAATGGATGGAAAGTTGTGATATGGACGCCATTTTAATAACTTGTACAAATTATATCGCATTGTTAAAGGATGAACAGCTGGAACATTCTATTCCAATTATTAAAATCGATGAGCCGTTCTTTGAAACAGTATGTGAAGAAAAACAGCCTCAAACGATTCTTTTTACAAATCCTGAAACCGTAGAAGGTACGATGAACAGACTTCAACAATATGCTTTACTACATGAAAAATCCATTAATACTAAAATAAAAGTTATCAACAAAACGTTTGAATTAATTATCCAGGGGAAAAAGGATGCATATAATAACGCTATTATAAAAGCTCTTCTTGATGTAGCAGAGGAACAGCAGCATATTACAGTTGCACAGCTTTCGATGGTTGAGGCTGCACGGCAACTCGAAAAAGAGTCAGGTGTAACGATTACTCATCCGTTAAAGTCGTTAGTTAAATTTGTGATGAGATCTATAGAATAATAGCTCGTATAAAATTTTTGGAATACTCTGTAACAATTTGTGCGATATATTCGTTTCATAGGAAATAACTATGACTTGTAGGGAGTGTAGTAATGAGGCGATGGGTACTTATGGTAACAGTGTTGTTATTGTTGGTAGGCTGTACAATGAATGAGAAGACGGTTGCTCTGCCAGATAATTTACCTGATTTTGTACAAGAAAGTGACTTTACATCAATTGATTGGGACAAAAAGGCAGTAGAATTTGGAGACAGAGGTATTGTCGGTAATGTGAATAAATCAGGTGTTATCGGGGTCAATATGCCAAGTTTAAGCACTCAAAAATGGATGTGGCATCTTTGGGGAATTGAAGAAGGTCGTGATAGCAAGTTAACCATTGTCGGGTATCATAAAGAATCTAAAACAGTGCATCCTATCTTAGTAGATGGTTGGACTATAGGGCTTGGTGGACCTGTTAATGGTGCAGATGCTCATACACCTTCAAGTGTGAAAATACCAAAACCCGGTGAGTGGGCGATTTTACTATATATTAATGAAAGTTATTTTGATACGTTAATTTACGATATAAATGAATAGAGAGTGAATATTTCACACAACGACCCTCGTTTTTGTAAGTATAATTCTTGCAAAACGAGGGTTTTACTAAAAAGAATTAAAGCAAATAGCGTGAAAAATATAAAATTGGTAATATAAAAAGTAAGAAAATAGAAATGGAGGATAGCTATTATGACTGATTTACGATATCCAATTGGACAATTTCAATTTCCGGAAGTAGTTACAGCACAGCAAGTACAGGAATGGATGGAGGATATTCGTCTATTACCGAAACAACTAGGAGAGGCACTTAAAGGAATAAGTGAACAAGAATTAACAAAATCCTACCGAGAAAATGGTTGGACGGTTACACAGCTTGTCCACCATATTGCTGATAGTCATATGAATAGCTTTATCCGTTTTAAGCTAGCTTTGACAGAAAATACTCCAACGATTAAGCCTTACGATGAGGAAGAATGGGCAAAGCTCCCGGATACAGAAATGCCTGTCGCAGCCTCATATCAATTAGTTGAGGGTTTACATGAACGCTGGGTTTATTTGCTGAAAAGCTTAACAGCAGAGCAATTACAACGAGCATTTAATCATCCTGATTCAGGGTTGATGACACTTGAAAAAGCCTTAGCCTTATATGCATGGCACGGGAAGCATCACCTTGCTCATATTCAGAATACTTTAGGGAAATCATAAAACTGTAAATAACTAAGTGCATTCATTACAGACAAAATTAGACGACTTCTTGTTCAAATCAAGAAGTTGTCTAATTTGTAACAGTTGAAAAGATGAATGCTGGGCTTGATATCACCAGCTTACAATTCCGTAGCATAGAGGGTTACCATCGATCAAGTTAAGTTTCGGCAGTCGCAATTTTTAGAAATAAGAGCCCTTTTACACTGTGAAAAGGGCTTTAAATTTAATATAGTTTATCTTGTTTTTTTAATGATATAAATTCTTAATCAATTGTAATACCTGCACTTGCAGTACCTATAACAGTTGCGGCTAAAGTAGGTGCTGTTCCTGTAGCAGTAATGGAGAACACCATTAATAAATTATCACCAGCTACTACTGGTAGTGGTGGGAAGCTATCAGATGTGCCACTTAATACTGTACCTACATTTATTACTCCTACCAATGCTGGGTTTAAATTAACACTTACATCTGTAGGGCTGAAGACTGCGCTTCCCGCAGGCGCACGATAAATTCGAGCATTGACTACTGTTGTTCCTGGAAGGCCTGGCAACGCAATAGCTGTTGTTACTGTGAAGCTTGCAGCAATAGACGTAACATTACCTGTACGAGGTACCGTAAAAGCCTCAGTAAACGCAAGATTCGTTAAGTCAACATTATTTCCAGCTAGAGCTAGACCAGTAACTGTACTACCGAATCCAACAAGGCTTACTGCACCGATTAAGCCATTAGCTGCAGTCGTTAAAAGAGTTGTTAAACCAGAGGAGAATGCGATAATTGAGCCAGTATTACGTGGTTGTGGCTGTGGAATACATGCAGCATCAACAGCCAAGAATGGCCCAAGGTTGTGGCATTGATCCCCATTCGAGCATCCGTCACATCCACACCCGCCATGATTCATTGAATGATTCATACACATTTTTACACCCCCTTTCTTCATTATTCTATTCAGCTAAGGCTAGGGAAGTAAGGACAATTATCTACAGAGGGCCGCTATTCTTTAAAGATTTTATAAACAAATTCAGTCCATCTGGGGATTATTAAATGTAACCTTTAAAAATGGATTTATCTTTGTAGTTTAATGGAACACAAAAAAATCCAATACGCATTTTTCATACATATTGGACGATTTTATGAAGCAGAAGCATCACAATTTTAAATTTTAAATTAACTCCATTTTCTTAGGAAGTTTAAAATAAAGGAATTTTTCTCTTTCTTATGCTCTTTTTCTACTGATTCTGTTTGCTTGTTTACTTCTTCGGTTGACTGAGACATTTCATCATATCCCTCTGCTATAGCATCAATTTTTTCTGCTTCCTCGGTTATTGTTGGTGGCTGAGTATTCATATCCATAAAATCATTACTATTTTCAGACACGATAACATCGGCCGATTGATTAACCATTGAAGAAGCAGAAGTATTCGTGTCCGCAAAATCCTGATTATTTTCAGACACGGTATCATCGACGGATTCATTGGCGATTGAAGAAGCAGAAGTATTAGTGTCCACAAGATCCTGATTATTTTCAGACACGGTATCATCGACGGGTTCATTAACGATTGAAGAAGCAGAAGTATTAATGTCCACAAAATCTTGATTATTTTCAGACACGGTATCATCGACGGATTCATTAACCATTGAAGATGAGGAGGTATTCATATCCACAAAATCATGGTTACTTTCAGACACGTTATTATTGGCTGATTCATTAATAATTGAAGGAGCGGAAGTATTCGTATCCATAAAATCATGATGACTTTCAGACACGATAACATCGGCTGATTCATTAATAATCGAAGGAACGGAAGTAGTTTTAGCCGTAGATTCATTAGCTATAAGAGAAGGGATTGTAATAGTAGTCTCAAAATTATTTATTGGGATTTCTTTCGCGTCAGTAAAATTTTTTAAATGGACGGTAGTTTCTGCAGTAATGTTTCTATATAAGCCATTATAGATTTGGCTTGGATGTGTATTTACTGATTGAAAGTATTGTTGATTAAAATGGCGTTTTGGGGTTAAGTCTTCCAAATTATCCTGACGAGAAGAAGGTATTCTATTGTTGGGATTTGATTGTATACTTATTGCTTTACCCGCCAAACTTTGTAGCAATTTATAAGATGGTGGCACCGATGTAACAGCCGATTGATTTGCTGATTCTTTGATTCTTGGATGACTTTGTTCATCGTTAGCCATAAAAGTAGAAGTGTTTTCAGTATTAGGTGTAGTGGTTGTAGCTTTAGGATCTTCTATCACTAATTTATTTAAAACCGTTAATATTTCTTGATTCATTCCCTCGATGGTTTGATTTAGAGACTCGATTTGCGACGAAAAAAGTCTTATCTGCTCCTCATAGCCCCTAATTTGTGAATTTTGCTTATCGTCTAATGTTTCCGTTAGCCCTTCTAAATGGGCGATTTGTGTTTTAATCGCATCAAATTCCTTTTTCATAAATAGGTAATCTTCCATTGAAGTCCCCATTTTTAATGAGGTTAACGTTTCCCTATACGTTTCAATCCTTTGCTTCAAATTTTCAATGTCTTGCGTGGAGTACAATTTTGAATCTTCCATTGCAATTCACCCCTTTCAGTCCACTAATATTTTATTAAAAATATTTACTTTCTGTTACAAATATACTGGTCCTTTCAAACATTTTAGTTTCTCCTTAAGAAGAGGAGATGTAAGCAAAAACGGTACATAGTGATACTTAAGTATTTTAATAAAAATCAGAACGAATTACTTTTTAGCCCATGCACTTTTAGTCAGAAAACATAAGATACAAACGAAAGGTAAAA
Organism: Lysinibacillus sp. TE18511; assembly: GCF_054062295.1. NCBI lineage: Bacteria > Bacillati > Bacillota > Bacilli > Caryophanales > Bacillaceae > Lysinibacillus > Lysinibacillus sp. TE18511. The sequence continues at coordinate 145,268 of NZ_JBSSFD010000002.1, read as the reverse complement.
AAATTATGGAGGTGTCAAAAGGATGCTAGATAGTATGCCATCCCAACTGCAGGAACCAATTTGTATAAATGTCGATAAGGTATTTGACTGGATTGTAAAGGAAGCGTCGTTTGAGTTTTCCCCTACTGGACCAATTACATTTCCAGGAGTAACAGCAACGACTAGCTTAGCAGGTGCGGTAGTTACATGTAATGTAGTTCCAAGAGCAACTAATCCTGTTGTTATTTTGAACCGTGAGAATCGTCAATTCACCATTGATGGTGCAACGGTATGTCTTCAAAATCTGACTATTCAAAAGAACTTTACTCTTACATTAGTTGTTACTTTACCAAATGGTACTAGGTTTACAAGCAATAATATTACAGTTTCCCGTTGTGAACAAGTTACATTATGCGCGCCGAAAGGGACAGATGTAGAGATTTTATTCACAGATTTAGATTGTTTCGTGTGTTCAACAGGAACTCTAACTCCTGGAACAAACACAATTACGTTTTCTGCATTAGTAGTTACTATATCAGTTTGCCAAAGTATTCAATCTACATTCCCAGTTACAGTAGAATTCTTAGCAACTTTCTGCGAGCCAAGAGCAGAATTACCGTTTGCATGTCCGGGTGTAGTTCGCCCAGCGCAATGCCCTGCTGTATTCCCACCAAATGTTCGTTAATGGTACTAACACATAGAAGAAAATCATATTGTAAAGAGAGGATAATCCTCTCTTTTTTTTATGAAAGGATTTCAGACAGTAGCTATTGCTTAAAGTGAGTTGATTAATTTAATACTATTGGCAAGGGGGTACTAATTATGACTACTCGTATCGATCGTGTGGAAGAAAAGATCAATGAACTAAAAAAACAAACGGATTTTTATGTTCATGAAATTAAAAAAACGGTTGAGGAGCTTATTGTTCCGGATAGTGTCAACATCATTAGTTATTTCACATCCTCGTTCAATATTTCTTATAATCCTGATGAGGAGAGCCTATGCTTGGGCTCTTATCATATTCGCAATATAGGTAATCAGCCTATAACAAATCCGTATCTATGTATAAAACTGCCTGAAGACTCTCCATTCTCTTTCTCTGGAAGGTACGTCTATGAACATTTCGCACCAAAGTTAAAGGGAAACAGTAGCTGGGAGCGAATCAATGATCAATCAAGCAAGGAGGAATTTTGGCTTAGACCTATAGGAAAAACAACGTTAGAGCCAAACGAAACATTATCATTCCCTAACTTTCAAATCAAATGGGGTCATAATTTTTCTTATTCAGGAAGTATCATGGGTTTTACATATTGTGATCAGCTGGAAGATGGCATCGTTGTCTTAAATCCTATTAATCTTAATGGAATTAGTCAAACACAGGAGGATGAAAATGAGTGAGTTTGAAAATATGAATCAAAAAATAGATAGTGTTCTCCATCAACTTATGAAGGAACAGCTCATGAATCTACCTAACAATAGTAAAAAGGAAAATAATAGTTTTGCTTATCTCGAAAAAGGCACATTGAATCTACTCATTGCCTATTTAATGTCAGGGGAAAAGAGAAAAACTGGAGAAATTGGTCATGAAGAAATTTACAACGAAGAACTAGAATTGAAGATTATGAAGCAGCTTGATGAAATGTTAGAGGAGAGTAAGGAGCAATTTGAAGAAGTGATTGATTTGCTTAAAAAGCTTTCGTGATAGGAGGTGCAAATATGGATAATGATATTGTCAAAAATAATGATCCTGTGCAGCTACAACAGATGATCCTTTTTTTAAGAGCTGAATTAGCGAAATATAAAAATGAAGTTAACAGGCTCAGAGATAGTGATTATTATTCATTAGTACTAAGACTAGAGCGAGAAAATGTCCAATTAACCAATCAAAAGAAGGAGCTTTCGATGGAGCTTTTAAAGCTGAAGAGAGACTATGAAAAAGAAACACAGGCCAACGATGATGATATTCAAACAAGAGAAATTTACAAAAAAAAACAAATTTCTTCGATCGAGACATTATTAAAAGAAATAGAAGAGCTGCGTGCAGAAAATAAACTATTAAAAGACACTAAAGTTGAATTACTTTCAGTGAATACAGATGTTAATTATAAGGCGGACATTGCTGGCCTTGAAAACAAGGTGAGTGATTTTACAAAAGAAATAAGCGAACAAATGGAGGCAATCGTTGAAGCAATGGAGAAATCGCGCTTAGAACAAGCCAATTCAGATAATCTCAATAAGTATTTAACTAAAGAAATAGAGGAAAAAAGCAGTGAGATAGAAAAATTATCGCAACAATTAGCGGATGAAAAAAAACGAATATCTTCCTTGGATGGTAAAACGATGATTCATCCGGGAGTTCTTACACAATTGGATGCTCAGGTAAATAAAGTATTGGCTCAATCTGTAGACTTTGAAGGGCAGCTGAATCATAAATTACGTTTTCTTGATGAAATGGAGCAGAAATTGAACGAGCTTGCTATAGAAATGAACACTAATAAAACCGTATAAAGTAGGTTGTTGAAAGGGGATCATATCATTTTTTCATCCCATTTTAAATAAGCTGTTTCAAAAGTAAGTGAAGTCACTTTTGAAACAGCCATTTTTATGTTTTAGGGGAATTATTTCGTTTCTCGGTGCAGTGTGACTCTTTTCAAACGAGGGGAATATTTCTTAAGCTCCAGTCTCTCAGGATTATTTCGTTTATTTTTCGTTGTGATGTAGTTTTTATCACCTGTTTCGGTACAGGCTAAAGTTACTTGTACGCGCATAAAAAGCCTCCTTCTTTAAATAGTAATAATTACGCTTTATACATTATTATTTTTAATGAAATCTGTCAATAAGGTAATTTCACAAAATTTTAACTTCCTCAGCGGGTGTTCAAACACCCGCTGAAAGAAGTTAAAGCCTCCGGCGGATGTCACGGAATCGGAAAGGAGTTCTTAAAGGATGTTAGCCTAAAATCATCGCATCCATGCGATAACGGCTAACTGACCTGCATCGTGCAGGCCTAAGCACAAAGCCGATTCCGGACACAATTATGCCGAGGCATAATTGATTGTTGCATTATGTAGGAATCTATGGTTTAATTACAAATTATAAATAGTAATGATTACGATTTGAGGGAGAATGTAAAAATGGTAAAGAAAATTCCTGTTACAGTTTTAAGTGGTTATTTAGGTTCTGGTAAAACAACAATGATGAATCACGTTCTACAAAATGAAAAGGATATGCGTGTGGCTGTAATTGTCAATGATATGAGTGACATTAATATTGATGCAGAGCTAATCGCAAATGGAAGTGGCATTTCACGAACAGAGGAAAAATTTGTGGAGTTATCGAATGGTTGTATTTGCTGCACGTTGCGTGAGGATTTGTTGCAGGAAGTGGAACGTCTCGCGAAGCTCGGTACTATTGATTACATTTTAATTGAATCGACGGGGATTAGTGAGCCCATACCAGTTGCCCAAACGTTTAGCTATTTAGACGAGGAGCTTGGTATTGATTTAACAAAGTTTTGCCAGCTTGATACGATGGTGACTGTTGTCGATGCGAATCGTTTTTGGCACGATTTCCAATCAGGTGAAAGTCTTTTAGAGCGTAAGGAGGCAGTAGGTGAATTAGACGAGCGGGATGTTGCCGACTTACTCATCGACCAAATTGAGTTTTGTGATGTCCTTATATTAAACAAATGTGATTTAGTATCAGTGGACGAGCTTGAAAGATTAGAGCGTATTTTGCGCGCTTTACAACCTGAAGCTAGGCTAATCCGTACAGTTAATGGTGTCATAGAGCCAACTGAAATTTTAAATACTGGGCGCTTTGACTTTAAAAGGGTATCAGAATCTGCTGGTTGGTTAAAGGAATTAGAGCTAGGTCATGAAAATCATACACCAGAAACAGAGGAGTACGGTATTTCTTCTTTCACCTATAAGCGTAGTAGACCATTTCATCCAATGCGTTTTGTAGAATGGTGTGATCATATGCCAGAATCGATTGTTAGAGCAAAGGGTATTATTTGGAGTGCGAAACATCAAGATGTTGCATTATTACTATCTCAGGCTGGCTCATCGGCAAAAATAGAACCCGTTTCTTATTGGGTAGCCGCTTTGCCAAGGGAACAGCAGCAAGATGTTTTCTTGCAGAGCCCTGAGGTACTAGAAGATTGGGATGAAAAATTCGGAGATCGGATGACCCAGCTTGTGCTCATTGGGATTGATCTAGATAAAGAATCGATTATAAAAGAATTGGACACATGTTTATTAACGGAAGATGAGTTTAAGAAACCGTGGGAGAATTTACAAGACCCGTTCGATTGGGAATGGCATTAAAGAAAAAAACAAAAAAGATTTCGGCTAGGATTCCGAAATCTTTTTTTGAAATACATGATTATAATTTGTAGCATCTCGCAAAGCTTTTTCCTCAATTGGAATGCGTACTGATAATATTGTCATATTTAAAAGTGTAAAGCAAAATGCCGTAAAATATGCTTGAAACATTAAAGGTAGAAGAAGAATTTCCAAACAAACAACGGCGTAATTTGGGTGGCGCATAAATGTATAAGGCCCTTTCTTTACCACTTCTGCGCCAGGTAATATCAATATTTTGGTGTTCCAAAAAGTTCCTAGTGATCGAATACACCAAATACGCAATGCTTGCACGATAACAAACAAAAAGAACAATAACGGAAATAAGGGTGATAAACCAGTGTTATTAGTAACTACTTCAACGATTAAAAAGAGGAAAAAACTAATGTGCATCGTAACCATATATGGATAATGTGAAGCGCCCACTTCATAGGCAGCTTGTGAAAGCATCCATTTTTCATTGCGTTTTGCAATTGAAACTTCTGTCAATCTTTGTAGAATGATGAGAAACAAAATAATGTAAAAAATCATGCTACTCCCTCCATTTAAGTAATACAGCTTCAGCACAGAAGCCAGGGCCGAGAGCGACGAGCAAACCGGTATCCTCTACTTGTCCTTCGTTTAACATAAATTGTTCCAATACATATAGCACCGTAGGAGATGACATATTTCCGTGAAATTTCAATATTTCCCGAGAAATATCAGTTTTTTTGGGAGCTAGGTACAGAGTATCCTCATAAGCTTTTAACACTTTTTTACCGCCAGGATGTGCAATAAAATGGTTAAGCTGTTCACTATATAGTTCATGTTCCAATAAAAATTGTTCAATGAATGGCCCGAGCCAATTGGTGATTATTGCAGGAATACTTTTCTGAAAAACGACATGTAGACCATTATTTTTAATATTCCACCCCATCACATTTTCTGAATCTGGCATCCATTTAGATCCAGTCCCGATAATAGCAGGTACTGATTTTTTTACTGTAATTTTCGCCTCATCTCCACAGACAAGAATGCATGCGGCTCCATCTGCAAAAAGAGAGGCACCGATTAAATTACTTTTTGAAAAATCATTTGGCTGAAAGGTTAGGCTACAAAGCTCGACACAAACGACTAGAACTTTTGCTTCTGGATGGGCATGACAAAAATCATAGGCTCTACTAACGCCGGCCGCACCACCAGCGCAACCAAGTCCCCAGAGTGGAATACGTTTAAGTCTGTCTGAAAAAGGAAGTTTATTCATAACTCGGGCATCAATACTTGGAGTTGAAATGCCGGTGCTACTCACGAAAATAATGGCATCAATATCTTTAGGAGAAATCGGTGTTTCTAAAAACGCTTCATTTTGTAAACAGGCTTGAATGACCTCAACACTATATTGTGTAGCTAGCTCAATATATAAATTGTTACGTTCCTCAAAGGAATGATCCGTACGATGCCATTCTGGCGGCACACAAAAATGACGTGTTGCAATACCACCATTCTCAAAAACTTTTAAGTAGCGTTCTAATTTAGGGATTTTTGCATGAAACAGCTCCTTCGTTAGTTCCTCTGCGTTTGTCTGTTGTAATGTGTACGGTGGTTTGTATGTACTGATAGAAATAATTTTTGACAATTCAACATCTCCTTTGCAAATAGTGGTCTTGTTCATTGTATGCAATGGAGGAGGGGATACATGCTTGTAAAATTGTAATTGACATTTTCGGAAAATTCCGCTATATTAAAAACAACTAATATCGGAAGTAGGTGATGTGACATGATGAATAGAGCCGTTTTTAACGAACTGCAATTCGGTTTGTTCAATTTCACACGCCTAAAATATATAAATTAACCACGCATTGTTTTTAAATCACATTGTGGTGATTTGTATATTCTCTTAAATGTGCCTGTGAACCTTGTAACTGCCGAATTGCGCAGAGACAAGGTTTTTTTTGTTTTTTATCAATTGATGACAAATGATATGCACATTTAGGAGGAAAACAAATTGAATTTAACAACTTTAGGATTTTTAACATATTTTGAAGAGCAAATGACTGGATTTAAACAGGAGGCTAAGCTGGCAAACTGTGTACCGGCTAGGGTTACCCTAGAACATAAGCATTCCTATCGTGTACTGGCTGAAGAAGGAGAGTGGCTAGCGACGATTGCTGGACATTACGCGTATACGTCATTAGCACGTGAGGATTTCCCGGCGGTTGGAGATTGGGTGCTAGTTGAGAAAATGCCTGGTGAGGAAAAGGCGATTATTCATAAATTGTTTACACGAAAATCAGTCTTTTCACGTAAGGCCGCGGGGGCGGAAATACAAGAGCAGATTGTAGCATCGAATGTTGATATCGTGCTTTTAGTTATGAGTTTAAATGCAGACTTTAATATTCGTCGTTTAGAACGCTATTTAGTAGCTGCGTGGGATTCAGGTGCGAAGCCGGTTGTTGTATTGACGAAGGCTGATTTATGTGAAGATATTTCTAGTATGATCAGTGAGGTTGAATCTGTAGCGTTCGGTGTAGATGTTTTTGTGACTAGCGCTCTGTCAGGTGAAGGCTTAGCAGATATTCGCGCGCTATTTACAGAAGGCGTGACAGGAGCATTGCTTGGCTCTTCTGGTGCAGGGAAATCCACTTTGACCAATGCTCTTAGTGGTGAAGAACTTATGAAGGTTTCGGATATTCGAGAAGATGATGCGAAGGGGCGCCATACAACAACACATCGTGAGTTAGTTGTATTGCCAGGTGGTGGCTGTTTAATTGATACACCTGGAATGCGAGAGCTACAATTATGGGATCAGGGTGATAGTTTATCTTCTAGCTTTAAGGATATCGAGGAACTTTCGGCAGCCTGTCATTATCGGGATTGCACACATCAAAAGGAGCCACATTGTGCTGTACAGCAAGCAATTACAGATGGTGTGCTGGAACAATCGCGTCTCCAAAGCTATTTTAAGCTACAGAAAGAGCTTGCTTTTATCGAACGAAAAACAAATGCACAGGCAAGACTAACTGAGCAACGCAAATGGAAGCAAATCTCGAAAGGCTTAAAGAAAGGTAAAAAATCAAAATAAATGACTCTTGATCTAAGAAGGAGCGAGTTATCAGCGATATTGAAGGTTTTATCAGCGGTGGGATAGGATTTATCATCGATTTTAAACAGTTTATCAGCGATAATCACACTTCTATCAGCGATTTCAAAGTTAGGAGCATACGCATGACAATCCAGAACATTAATCATTTATTATTTTCTGTGTCAAATCTAGAGGAATCCATCGCATTCTATGAAAAAGTTTTTGACGCCAAGTTATTAGTGAAGGGGAGAAGTACAGCCTATTTTGATGTAAATGGGCTGTGGCTTGCTCTTAATGTAGAAAAGGATATTCCACGCAATGAAATACATCAATCCTATACTCATATCGCATTTTCTATCCATGAGGATGATTTTGACAAAATGTATGAAAAGCTAATTCAACATAATGTCAACATTCTGGAAGGTAGACAAAGAGATGTAAGAGATAAAAAATCGATTTATTTCACAGATCCAGACGGTCATAAATTCGAATTCCATACAGGGACTTTACAGGATCGATTGGATTACTATAAGAAGGAAAAAACACATATGGAGTTTTTTGATTAAAATTAAAAAATGGGTGTCTCTATCTGTAAAAGGAGGACATCTATTTTTTTTTGCAACGTTTTCCTTTTCTCAAACGACTTTAAAGTGTAGCTAGAAGGAGGAGATTCGGTGGATATAGAAAAATTGGTTAAAAGCGCAAAGAGGGGGGATGATGAAGCCTTTGAGCAGTTGATTGCTTTAATGCGTGAGAAATTATATCGCACGGCCTACTCGTATGTTCGAAATGAGCAGGATGCGCTTGATATTTATCAAGAATCTATTTATAAAGCCTATACAACATTGAAAACGTTAAAGCATCCAAGCAGTTTTCCAGGGTGGATTGTTAAGATTGTTGTTTTTAAATCTATTGATTTTATTAGAAAAGATTCAAGAAAATTTACTTCAGGAGATGAGGAGTTTTTTGCAAAGTTAGCTGGAAATCAAAATATGGACAATGTTAATTGTTCATTGGATTTAAAAGAGGCTATTGAAACATTAGATGCCAAGTATAAAACGATTATGTGGTTACGCTTTTATCATGATTTCTCTGTTAAAGAGATTGCAAAAATGCTGGGATGTCCTGAAGGAACAGTGAAATCCTATATTAATAGAGCTAAGAAAGAGTTAAAACCAATCTTAAGGGAGGGCTACTTGTATGAGTAAAGAAAATAATAATCAACCTATTGATCGAATCGATATTCCACTTCAACAATTGCTGATGAGAGAGCAAGCGGCAATAAGTGCAGCAAAAAGGAAGAAGCTGAACATTAGAATTATAAAACCTCTTCTTATTGCCTGTGGATTGTGCATAGCGCTACTAGGTTCGGGGTTTTTCTCCCCCGCAATAGCAACTGCACTAGCCAATGTACCTTATATTGGAGCCATTTATGCTGAATTTGGGGATATAGCAGCTAAAAAAATTGAACAAAACCATCTGATGACAAAAATAGGAAATAAGGATAAGCATGCAGGTCTTACAATGGCTGTTGAAGAAGCGGTATATGATGGTAATAGATTATTAGTTACGGTTGCTTATACAGGGCAGAATGGTGTTTCTTTAAAAGAAGATGTTGTAGGTACGAGTGAGCTAACAATCAATGGGGAGCCAATAGATGTTGCGATAGGTTCTGCAGGTCAGGATGATATTGATAAAAACACAATTATTGAACATCATGAATTAACGTTATCAAATACAGATATATACGGGGATAAAATAGAAGTCGCGTTAGATGGAAGAGATTTATTTGGATACAAAGGTAATTGGCATGTGGATTTTACTCTTAAAAAATTAAAGGAAGAAGTTATTACCTTCCATCCAAATGTAAAATCTAGTACTAATGATGGGTTATATAAGTTAAACGTTGCACAGGTATCATTCACACCACTATCGACACGTATAGATGTCCTAGTAGATTATCCAAGCGAATTAGACAGAAATGATAAATGGCCATTTTTTGAGTTTGAGGTGACTGATAGTGAAGGGGAGTTATACGATGGGGCTAATATACAAATGGGGGCGACCAAGGATTATGGACACCATATTATACTAGCACTTCCTCCTATGGAAAAAATACCGAAATATTTCACGCTTAAACCAGGTAAGACGAATGAGCAAGGTTATTGGGAGGAAATAAAGGAATTAGAAATGGTAGTACCTCTAGAACCTTAAAAAATAATATGCCTCTTTAGTTTTAGGAACTAGAGGGGCATATTATTTTAAATGGCATTAAAGAGAAACAATAAAAAGGAAAAAACGCATATGGAGTTTTTGATGTCAAATAGTTGCAACAACTCTTCTAATAAATTTGTTAATATTTAGAAGGGGTGTTTTTATGAAAAAAGCGATTATTTTTGATATGGATGGCACTTTATTTCAAACAAATCTAATATTAGAGCCTGCACTATCGGCAACGTTCGATGTATTGCGTGCAAAGGGCTTGTGGCAGGGAGATACACCGATAGAGAAGTACCGAGAAATTATGGGTGTTCCATTACCTGTTGTGTGGGAAACGTTATGTCCTATGCATACGTTAGAGACACGTGAAGAGAGCAATGCATTATTCCATGTTAAGCTTATTGAACAAATACGTAATCGCCAGGGCGCATTGTATCCAAATGCAGAGCAAACACTTGAGGCTTTGGCAGAAAACTATCATTTATTTATAGCAAGTAATGGACAAACTGAGTATTTACAAGCAATAGTAGAAACTTATCAATTACAGCGTTTTATCGAAGATACATATAGCATTCAGTCCATTTCGAGTGGTCATAAATCTGATTTAGTGAAAAAGGTCATGGAGGAAAATGCTATTCAACAAGGATCGGTAGTTGGTGACCGTTCTTCTGATATTCAAGCAGCTATTGACAATCAGCTACTCTCAGTTGGTGTTCGCTTTGACTTCGCACAAGAAACGGAATTACAAAAAGCAGACATCGTCATTGATGATTTAAAAGAATTACTTTTTATAAAGCTAGGATAAAATTTTATCGACTACATTTTCTATTTTATCGACCAACTTTTTCATTTTATCGAGAACTATGAATGGTTTATCGAAAGTTTTCAGTCATTTATCGACATTCATTGCAATTCATAAGGAAAAATAGTAAAATGATTCCAATATATAGTAAAAGCGTTGATAAGGAAAAGTAAATTGGGTAAGCGTTAAATAGAGAGCCTCTGTTGGTGGAAATGAGGTAAATGACCCCTTTTGAAAATGACCTTTGAGCTTCGTACCGAAAGCAAGTTTGCGAGTAGATTACGACGAGATGGGCACTCGTTACAACAGCGGCAGTATCTCTCACTTCTTTTAGCGGATGTCTAAACATCCGCTAAAAGAAGTTTAAGCCTCCGGCGGATGTCACGGAATCGGAAAGGAGTGCTTTGTGCAAGCACAAAGCCGATTCCGGACGCAATTATGCCGAGGCATAATGGATAAAATGAGACGCACTGATGGAGGCAAATAGCGTGAGCTATTTGTAAATATAGGTGGTAACACGGGTATACTCGTCCTAATCAATTTTGATTAGGACGTTTTTTTATACACTTTTTTAGGTATGTTGATTAGATAAAAATGGTTAATCAACACACCTTACACTTTTTTATAATTTTTTCGAGGGGAGCAACTTAGGATGACGATTGTTATTGGAGGGGCATGGCCATATGCAAATGGTTCATTGCATTTAGGGCATGTTGCCGCATTATTACCAGGTGATATTTTGGCTAGATATTACCGACAAAAGGGCGAGAAGGTTTTATATGTTTCAGGTAGTGACTGTAATGGTACCCCGATTTCGATTCGGGCTGCACAGGAAAACACGACAACGGAGGCTATTGCTAATCATTATCATGAGGAGTTTACGCAATGCTTCAATGATTTAGGATTTACGTATGATTTGTATTCGAGAACAGACGCTAAGCACCATCATGAATCTGTTCAGACAATTTTTTTACAACTACTAGCAAACAATTTTTTATATAAAAAGAAAATTGAACACGCCTATTGTGAAACGGATAAACAGTTTTTGCCGGACCGATTTGTAGAGGGGATATGCCCAAACTGTGGTGCGAAGGCACGAGGTGACCAATGTGATCATTGCGCTACAATTTTAGATCCGCTCGATTTAATTGATAAACGCTGCAAAATTTGTGGGAATGAGCCAATAATCAAGGAGACAGAGCATTTTTATTTTGCATTTAGTCAGTTTCAAGGGAGGCTCGAATCTTATTTAGCAGAGGCAAAGACTGAGAAACGGTGGCGCAACAATGCTATTGGGTTAACGGAGCGTTACTTAGCAGAAGGGGTTCCAGATCGAGCTGTAACGAGGGATTTGCCAAATGGAATAGATGTACCAGTACCAGGCTTTGAAGGCAAAAAAATATATGTGTGGATTGAAGCGGTAGCAGGTTATTTCACCGCAAGTATCGAATGGGCAAAGCAACATCAAATAGCTATTGAAGATTTATGGAATGAAGAAACGATTTCGTATTATGTGCATGGGAAGGATAATATCCCGTTCCATACAGTTATTTGGCCGGCCATTCTAATGGGAATCGGAGCAAAGGCTTTACCTTCACATATTGTATCCAATGAATACTTAACATTAGAAAAACGAAAATTATCGACGAGCCAAAACTGGGCGGTATGGGTGCCGTATATTTTAAGTCGTTATGATGCAGATTCTATTCGTTATTTTTTAACAATGAACGCACCTGAAAACCGTGATACTGATTTTTCTTGGCGAGAATTTATTTATAGTCATAACAGTGAGTTACTTGGCGCTTATGGTAATTTTGTTAATCGTACATTGAAGTTTTTAGAGAAATCATTCGATAGTAAAGTTCCTCATGCGGAGGTAGATGGTACTATTCAAAAGTACACGACTCAGCTGTTTCATGATGTTGGGGCTCATATTGAAGCGGGTCATTTTAAACAAGCTTTAGAGGCTATTTTTGAATATATTCGTGCAGCTAATCATTATTTTGACGAGCAACAGCCATGGCTACAGGTGAAAGACAATGTGGAAGCTGGAAATCAGACACTTGCAACATGTGTTTATATAATTGCTAATCTAGGTCAGCTACTACATCCATTCTTACCGCTGTCAGCTGAGAAAGTGAGAAAAATGTTAGGCATAGATGAAGTGAAGTGGCGTGAGCAAGTAGAATTGCCAGAAAGCATTAGTGAAGTGACACCACTGTTTGAACGTCTTAATGTTGAATTGATTGAAGAGGAATATCAAAAGTTAGTGGAAGGCAGTCGATAGGAAAAATACGAAAGCAGTATGACTCAATATTGTCATACTGCTTTTAACTTCTTTCAGCAAATGTCTTTTGAACCGAAAGCGTAGCGATAGGTACAGAATTCTCCCACCTCTATAGGTGGTGAGATAAATGCGGTTTAAAGTCACTTTTCAGCGGGTGTCCAAACATCCGCGAAAGAAGTTAAGCCTCCGGACGCAATTATGCAGAGGCATAATTGATCCATTTAGTTCATAACAGGCGTTAATTTAGCGACCACAATGCTATTGATGGCATTAATATAAGCTAGCGCACTGGCTTTTAAAATATCTGTATCTGCAGCTTTTGCGATATACTTTTCGCCTTCGTGCTCGATTGTAATTTTTACTTTACCAAGCGCTTCTTTACCACGAGAAACACTATTAATATTATATTCCACAAGTTTTACATCAATATTTGTAATTTCTGCGATAGCTGAATAAAGGGCATCAATTGGACCTGAGCCAACAGCACTAGCTTTATACACCTCGTCACCTTTACGAACTTTTACACTAGCTGAAGGGAAGCTCGCGTTGCTGACGACTTGTAAATCATCGAAATTAAAGAACTGATCGCTATAATGAGTGGCATTTGCATTGTTTGCGTCATGTTTTTCATAGTAGCTTTCCACAATAACGTATAAATCGTGATCGTAAACTTCTTTCTTCGCATCCGCAAGCTTCAGGAAGCCTTCGAAGATCCCTTCAAATTCATCCGCCGACAGGTTTGAGAAGCCAAGTTTTTCAAGGGCATTTTTCACTGCGTGACGCCCCGAGCGAGCTGTAAGGACTAGCTCCATATCGTCAAGACCTACATCTTCTGGATGGACAATTTCATAAGCATCACGTGATTTAAGAAGACCGTCCTGATGGATACCAGATGAATGGGCAAAAGCATTATCTCCAGTAATGGCTTTGTTTACTTGCACGTCTAGACCCATAAAGCTAGAAACAAGACGTGATGTATTCATAATCTCTCTTGTGTTGATACGTGTCTCAGCATTGTACACAGAGCTACGTGTTTTCAGCGCCATTACAACTTCTTCTAAGGCCGCATTACCTGCACGTTCGCCAATGCCGTTAATTGTACATTCTACTTTGTCAGCGCCATTTTTAATTGCAGCAAGCGTGTTAGCAGTTGCCATACCAAGGTCGTTATGACAATGAACACTTAGTAAAACACTATCGTCTAAATTTTTCATGCGATCATTTAGTTTATAAATCATAGCACCAAATTCTTCTGGCTCTGCAAAGCCGACTGTGTCAGGTACATTAATCATTGTTGCACCAGCCTTCATAACGGCTTCAATCGTTTTCCAAAGATACTCAAAATCAGAGCGAGATGCGTCTTCTGTTGAATATTGGACTTGTGGTAGAAGCGTTTTTGCATACTTTACGGCATCCACGCCAATTTGTAGAATTTGATCTTTGGACTTGCTAAATTTTTTCTCAACATGAATATCTGAAGTACCAAGTACCATATGAATCATAGGATTTTCAGCGTATTTTACAGCGTTATAAACAGCATCAATATCTGCCTTTACAGCACGTGCTAAAGCAGTAATCATTATGTCGCTTGTATTACCAACTCTTTGTGCAACAGCTTTGACTGCATCAAAATCACCTTGTGATGAAGCAGGGAAACCGGCTTCGATAATATCGACGCCTAATTTTTTGAGTTGCTGTGCTATCTCTACCTTTTCGTATAAATTCAGTTTTGCACCTGGCACTTGCTCGCCATCACGTAAAGTTGTATCAAACACCCAAATTTTTCTTCCCATTTTCAAACACTCCTTTTGTAGTAGTTGTTATTATATTGATCATGTCTCAGCCTTGCACAATAGAGACGGAATCTACATCTAGGCCAATGGATTTTTACAAAAATAAAAAAACCCGTCTCTATAAAAATATAGAGACGAGTTTATGCTCGCGGTACCACTCTAATTGACCTTCTCTTTACAGAAAAAGTCCCCTTATCGACAGCCATCACTGTCTATCCCGTTAACGGAGGAAACCGACATCCCTTACTCGAGGTTCAGGGAGTAGCTCATGGACGAGTTCAAAATGTGTGCCTATCGGTTTGCACCAACCACCGACTCTCTAGAAGTACACTTACCATTTCTACTATTTCCAATCTTGGCCTACAATGTGTTGTTGAAAGCAATGATACTTTGATATTGTCCTTTTGTCAATAATATTCTAAAAATTATTTCTTTTCTGTCTTGTTGTGATGGGGCAACAATTTATTATAAAGTCAATCATTTGATAATAATAAAAAGCCCTCTTATTTATGACTTATCTCCGCAATTTGGGGATGATGTTGTTAAATCGTATGCCATGTATTATAGGTTGATTGGAGTGGAGGCTGGGCGACTCCTTGGGGATTAGCGATAGAGGAACGAAGGCTAAAACCATCACGTCCTGTGATAACGCCTTCGTGACCAACATCCTGCTGCTGCCGCTACGTTAGCACTACGCTTTCGCGCAAAAAACATCTGTTGCCCCAAGCGGCTCATCGGACGCCCCCAGGAAGCTCTGCTCTGCGCGAAAGCGAAGCGTCAGCATTGTTTTATCTGTGCGAAAGTGCAACGACAGCAACAACAAAGCGCCCAGGCGGAACGGAAATCAACCCTACGTTATGATAATAATCATTATTTCCACAATTAATGTAAATATTTATGAGATAATATTTGGGTAATTAATAGTTTAGAAAGAAGGCGTGACTATGAAATTTGTATTTGATTTAGACGGTACGATTTGTTTTAAGGGACAACCATTAAGTGAGGGAATTACTAGAGCTCTAGAAGCTTGTATAGAAAATGGGCATGAAATCATCTTTGCATCAGCTCGTCCAATTCGTGATTTATTGCCGGTATTACCTGAAACAATGCGTCAATTTCCAATGGTCGGGGGAAATGGGGCATTTGTAGCACGAAATGGCGAAACACTTGAGGTAACAGCATTTGAGGCAGAAATAGTAGAAGAGATTCAAAACATTATTTCAGCATTTCAACTGCCGTATTTAGTAGACGGTGATTGGGATTATGCATATACAGGTAGTGAGGCACATCCAATTTATCAAAATCTAGATCCACTAAAGCTTGCGAAAAAAGTAGCATTACAGGATCTTAAGGGTATAGTGAAAATTGTATTATTTCCAGGAGAGCATCTAAATGAAATATTAATAGAGTTAAAGAAGTTACCAATCTCGATATATGAACATGCATCAGAAAATATTGTAGATATGAGCCCGAATGGCATAGATAAATGGAATGGTTTAACGAAATTGGGTATATCTGAAGGTGATTTTATAGCGTTTGGTAATGATGCGAATGATGCGTCAATGTTTGTAAAGGCAAAAGAAAGTGTCTGTGTAGGTGAGCATAAAGTGCGTGAGCTTGCGTCCTTACAAGTATCAAGTGAGGAAGCAGCGGTGATTGAGATGCTACAAACGTTAAGTGAAAAGTACAAATAAGCGGCTTTTCCTAAGCGGATTCCTCGGCTACCCGAGCAGTTGATGGGCGCAACTTCCCGCAGTATCTCAGTGGTGTATCAAGTTGGTGCCTTCTTTTTCGTAATTGAGCATGAAATGACATATAAGTAGATAAAAATAATATAGAAGGGAGAGGTATCATATTTAATACCTCTCCCTTTTTAGAGAAAAAACAAGATAGATTAATCAAGTTTCTTAGGGTTCATTTGAATTATCAAAATATGCTTGAATACCTGAAAAAATTGATTTTAACAGTTTTGAAATTAATGCTATTATTTCGTTAATAAATCTAGGTTAAGGCCGTTAATGTTAATCATTGCTGAAGGGGAGTTGCACCTACTCTTATCATTTTTACTCCACCTTAAAACGTGAAACCTGTGTTTGTAATTCTTCGGCCATGTTTGATAATGTAGCAGCAGAAGCGGCAACTTCTTCAATAGTTGCTAGTTGTTCTTCAGAAGCAGAAGCTACATTTTGTAGATTTGAAGAAGACGTTTGTGCAATGATTGCAATTTCATCGAAGGATGCATAAATTTGCTCAGCACTTGATGACATTTCTTCAGAAACTGTCGTTGCCTCTTGGATTTGATTGGATACTTGTGCGATCAGGTCAACGATTTTTGAAAAGCCTTCTTCAGCTACGTTTACAACTTGCATACCTATTTGAACCTCTTGTGTTCCATTATCCATTACGGTAACTGCACGATTTGTCTCTCGTTGTATTTCTGAAATCAGACCGGCAATTTGTTCAGCAGATTGCTTGGATTGATCCGCTAATTTCTTTACTTCTTCGGCAACTACAGCAAAGCCACGACCGTGTTCCCCTGCGCGAGCCGCTTCAATTGCAGCATTCAGTGCTAGTAAATTTGTTTGCTCCGCGATATCCGTAATGAGGCCAATAATATTTCCGATTTCAACGGAATGATTTCCTAAATTTTTCACAACGCTAGCAGATTCTAAAACTGCTGAATTAATTGTGTCCATCTGTGCAATTACACGGTGTAGTGATTCATTCCCTTTGTTAGCTTCTGTATTTGTTTCTATAGCCAGTTCAGAAACGGCAGTTGTGGTTGTAGCTAATTGTTGAATGCCTTTTGTCATATTTTTCATAGCCTCTGAGCTCTCAGTAGCATTTTTGCCTTGAGCTTCGGAGCCACTTGCAACTTCTTGTATGGAGGAAGTAATTTGTTCTGTTGCTTGGATTGTTTGCTCGGCACTTGCGGTTAACTCAGCAGCAGAGCCACTTACCTGCACGGTGTTATGACGTACATTTGTAATAAGATCCTTTAAATTTAGCGCCATTTGATTAAAGGCAAGCGCTAAATCACCCACTTCATCTCGATTTTTTATGTGAATTTGTTCAGCTGTTAAATCGCCCTCAGCAATCTTTTTAGCAGTCTTTGCCATACCTTTAATAGGGCGGGAAATAAGTCTTCCTATGACAATAGCAATGATCAGACTAAGGACAACAGCAAACACGCCAAGAATAATCATTTGGGATTTAATAGCTTCTATCTCTTTTGATGTAGCAGCGATTTTCCCTGCTATATATTCTTCTTGATAGTCGGCAAGGTTTTCTACGCGTTCGTCGAATTGTTTAATAATCAGGCGGCCTTGTGTGCTATCCAGTTTTTCATATTTCTCTGTTTCTCCGGCAGCCCTTAATGAAAACATGCGATCTGCGAACCGTTGGACATCCTGCTCACTTTTATTGATAGCCTCTAATAATTCAATAGATTTTTTAGAATCGAACGATGCCATTAATTCATCATATTTCTTTTTAAATTCTTCACGTGACTCTGTATTACTTTGAAGATTGTGTTTATCCCCAAGTAATAGATAACCCCTCATACTTACAATTTCTTGTTTAGCAATCACTTGTAGTTCTTGAATACTAAGAGATTTAGTTGTTTGTTCTTCGAGTAACACACGATACGTCTCGTTTACGGAATTAAGTTGTTTGATATTTAATCCGATTGTGCCGACTAACACTAAAATAACAATAAAAAAAGCGAGTATTAATTTCTTATAGATTGTAAATCGCATAGTTGTAGTTCCCTTTCTCAGTAATTTAGTAGAAATGTTACAAAATTTTGAAATATGTATATATACCATTTATATCAGATTATATGAATTTTACAAAGTATTATGAGTATTTTTACATTAAACAATAGTATCAAAAAAGGAAGTAAGTTGTAGCTAGAATGATAAAAAAAGCAGAATAAATTGCCGTTTTACTGTTAGTGGAAGCGGATAATTACCGATATAACATTTTAAATTATGACAATTTTCGTAAATTTGAAACTTGATGAGCGATAGCAACGTAGAATGAATAAAGAAGTAAGCGAGGGTGTGGGAAGATGTATAGACCTATTTTGAAATTACCAAAAACAAAATATGAAAAGATATGGGACTGTATTGGTGGCGGATTATTTGTGCTATCCATTTTTTATATTTTTGTCATGTGGGGCAAATTACCCGAAGAGATTCCAGGTCACTTTAATGGTGCAGGAGAAGTTGACCGTTGGGGCCCAAAAATGGAATTACTCATACTTCCGTTTATCGGAATTTTTCTATGGATTTTCCTGGGTTTACTCGAAAAAGCCCCGCATATGCATAATTACCCAGCACGCTTAAACGAAAGAAATGTAGAGGCATTTTATTTGAATAGCCGAAAAATATTAAACGAAGTAAAAAACTTCTGCCTAATTTTATTTGCAGCTATATCATTCCAAATGGTGCGTATTTCTCTAGGAGAGGCAGAGTCTCTAGGGTGGTGGTTCCTACCAATAGTGCTGATTGGAACAGCTATTCCGATTATTAAAGGAATAGTGGCCACTATAAAAATAAAGTAAATCTCAAACGCTCGAGAAAATATTCGAGCGTTTTTTGGTACGAAAATTTCACTAAATCAGCTATACTATCAAAACCAAGAGGAAAATTAGAAGAGGGCCAAAGCTATGCAAAAGAAATTTAAACTTAAGGATGGATTGTCCATTGCAATTCATCACCAGCCACAGGATTTGATACTAGAGGGGATTTCTCAATCAGGGGAAATGCCATATGATCGTATGATTGCTTTTGTGTTTAATATTGACGAAATGGTAACGTATTTACAAAATGCATTAAAGTTAAACACGCTCACAGAACAGGGATATTTATTTTTTGTTTATCCGAAAAAGGGAAATAAGAAATATGAACAGTTTATCCATCGTGATGAAATTTTCCCGGCTATTCAAGTGGACGATGAAAAATATATTGTAGGCAGTGATTATAAATTTGCAAGTCTTATGTCGTTAGATGAGACGTTCTCTATATTGAGCATCAAGAAAGATGGCAAGGGGCAAGGTAAGAAAAAAACAGCCAGTAGTCAGTGCGTAAGTGACTATGAAAGTATGATTCCTCCATTGCGTAATTCACTTGCAGAACATCCTGATGATTTAGCATTTTACGATGGATTAACACCAGGCTATCAAAAGGACTGGGCTCGTTATATTTATAGTGCGAAAAAGGAAGAAACGCAGGTAGCACGCTTGGGAGAAATGCGTGAAATTATAAGATTAGGCTACAAAACAAAGGAATTGTATCGTAAGGCAAAAGCCGAGGGTAAGGCGTAAATGACGAATGGATCTTTAGGATCAGGTAGCGCTAATACTATGTTGAAGAGAGGGCAGAATATGAAAAACACATATATTGAACAAGTGGATGAAAAATGGCGCGAGGGGTTTGCCAAGCTTGTGGATGTGGTCGAAAGTAACTTACCAGAAGGTTTTGAAGAAAGTATGAATTATGACATGATTAGCTACGTTGTCCCTTTATCAACGTATCCGAAAGGTTATCATTGCACGCCAAATACACCTCTCCCCTTTATAAGCCTAGCTGCACAAAAACGCCATATTGCAGTATATCATATGGGCATTTATTCAGATCCAGCGTTGCTCTCCTGGTTCCAAGAGGAATATATGAAACGAGTACCGACAAAGCTCAATATGGGGAAAAGCTGTATTCGTTTTACAAGCACTAAAACTATTCCGTATGAATTAATTGGAGAGCTTGTTTCAAAAATGACACCAGCACAATGGATTTCAAAATACGAGGGAGAGATTAATAAATGAAAAGTGCCACTACATTTTTAATGTTTCAGGGACAAGCTGATGAAGCTATTCAGCAGTATCAACAGTGGTTTTCCGATTTACAGGTAGAAAGCTTAACTTATATGGAAAACTCACAACAGGTTGCAATGGCTGTTCTTCATTTAAAAGGTTTGAAAATTATGGTCAATGATAGTGCGATAAAGCATAACTTTACATTTACGCCGTCAACATCTATTTATGTGGAATGTGAGTCTGCTGAAGAAATCGGCAGTCTGGTAGCTCAAATTTTAGAAGGTGGACAGGCGTTAATGCCACTTGATAATTATGGATTTTCTAAGCAATTTGCCTGGGTTCAGGATCGCTTCGGTGTATCCTGGCAGCTAACGTATAATTGAACTGAATAATAACTTCATATGCCGGTAGAGGATGAAATAAAATCCGATGCAATAAGGCAAAATTATGGTAAAAGGAGAATAGAATATGACAGTAACTTTAGTAAGACACGATATAAAATATGCTGAAGCAATGCATGCGTTGTCTTCCATGCCACAGGTTCGAGATGCACTAGGGTTACCTGTTGGCAAAGTTGAAGATACGATTAACTTTATTAAACGTGAATGTGTGGACGAAGAGGCTGGAAAGACAGTCCCTCGTGTTGTTTTAGATGAAGAAGGACAACTTATTGGTGTGACGGCGTTAATGTTTATTGATCACAATAAAAAGAGCTGTCATATTGGTTCATGGCTTGGCTATGAATTTTGGGGAAAAGGCTACAATCTTGAATCAAAAATGGCCATTTTAGATATAGCATTTTTTGAGTTAGGGCTAGAGCGTGTTTTTGCAGGCGCTAGAATGGTCAATATTCGCTCGCAAAAGGCACAGGAGAAGTTGCCTTTTGTTCGATTAGGAGTAGAAAATGATTTTCCTGAGGAGCATTCATGGTTAGAGGTTAAAGAAAAGCAACCGTGTGTTTTAAATGTTTTTGAACGCAAAGATTTTGTCCGATATCGCACAAGTTTAGAAAAAGTTGAAAGCGAAAGGGGAGACTATTTACCACAATTATTATTAGCTGATGAAAGTGAAGTCGCTGTTCGAGAATATTTAAATGATGGTGAATTATATGAGATTAAATGTGGCGAGCAGTTAGCGGGTGTAGCGTTACTTCTTGAACAGTCTGATACGACAGTTGAGTTAAAAAATATTGCGATTGTACCGAAGTATCAAGGTAAAGGGCTTGGGAAAGAAGCACTGCGACAAATCACAACAGTTTGTCGATCTCAGGGATATAAAACGATAATAGTTGGAACTGCAAATTCTAGTATTGATAATATTGCCTTCTATCAAAAAGCTGGTTTTCGTATGGAAGCAATTGAAAAAGATTTTTTCAGTAATTACCCAGAGCCAATCTATGAAAATGGAATTCGTGCACTAGATATGATTTTCTTTTCAAAGGCATTGTAAAGTAATATAGACATAAAGAAATACCCGTCCAACTTTGAGTTGTGCGGGTATTTTTATTCGCCAAGCAACAGTGCCATCAACTTTTCTTTCGAATGTAAAAAATCATCAAGTGTATAGCGATCCAGGACGGCTAAATAGGCCTGTAGTGCTTCGTATAATACGCCCTTCAGCTGACATTCTGGAGCAATTTTACATAAATTATTTTCTTTATCAAAGCATTCGACAAGATGAAAATCCTCTTCTGTATGACGTACTATTTCACCAATTGTGATAGTTGTTGGATCAATTGCTAGACGTATACCGCCACCGCGCCCACGAATCGTTTCAATATAGCCTAATAACCCAAGTTGGTGTGTCACCTTCATTAAGTGGTTTTTCGATATATTATAAGCATCCGAAATTTCTTGGATCGTTGATAATTGGCCTTCATCCTTCGCACCCAAATATATGAGTGTTCGAAGAGAATAATCTGTGTATAAAGTTAAGCGCATAAGAACACCCTACTTTCTATAGTTCAAAATAATTATAGCATTTTTACATTGAAGTATAATAAATTCAATACTTTTTTAAAGATGTATTTAAAATACATTAATTATGTCCATTTTGTTAAAGATGTATTTTATATATTGCTTTAAAGGATTGATAGCGTTATATTGTAATCACGAAAGGATGGTATGCGATATGTTAAAACAAGAAACAGTACAAATTATTAAAGCGACAGTTCCTGTATTAGAAGTTCACGGAGTGGAGATTACGAAGACGTTTTACAAAAATATGTTTCAAGCTCATCCAGAATTATTAAATATTTTTAACCATACAAACCAAGAACAAGGTCGTCAGCAAACAGCGTTAGCAAACACAGTTTATGCTGCTGCAGTTCATATTGAAAATTTAGAAGCTATTTTACCAGCGGTTATGTTAATTGCCCATAAACACCGTAGTCTAGGTATCTTACCTGAGCACTATCCAATAGTAGGAGAAAACTTACTAAAAGCGATTAAAGAAGTGCTAGGTGATGCGGCAACAGATGACATTATTAATGCTTGGGCTGAAGCATATGGTGTCATTGCGGATATCTTCATTCAAGTAGAAGAAGAGCTCTATCAAAAAGCTGAGGGTAATGGCGGATGGCGCTTATTTAAACCGTTGAAAGTGGCGAAAAAAGTAGTAGAAAGTGATCTTGTAACATCTGTTTACTTTGAAAATGAAGATGGTTCCCCTCTACCAACTTATGAGCCTGGTCAATATATCAGTATCCGTGTGAAAGTACCAGGCGAAGAATATTTAATGAATCGTCAATATACACTCTCACAAGCGAGTGCAAAAGAGGGCTATCGAATTTCAGTGAAGCGTGAAAGCGATCATACACCAAATGGTAAAGTATCAAACTTTATTCACGACGTATTACAAGTTGGAGATTTAGTAGATGTAAGTGCTCCAGCAGGGCTATTTGTTTTAGAAGAAACTGCTGCTCCAATTACATTTGTTAGTGGCGGTATCGGTGTAACACCATTAAACAGTATGTTGCAATCATTGAAAGATGATGCGGCTAATGAAGTGAACTTTATCCAATGTGCGCGCAATGAAAAAGTAGTGGCATTTAGTGATGATATTCAAGGGAAAGTGAATGCACTGCCAAATGCAACTTATACAGCGTTATATTCAGATGAAGATAAACTGATCACAACAGAATTATTAGCTGAAAAAGTAGCCAATAATACAGATGTTTACGTTTGTGGACCTGTTGGTTTTATGGAAGCAGTTATTAAAAAGTTACATGAAATTGGCGTGAAAGACGAAAAAATTCATTATGAATTCTTTGGTCCAGCAATGCAGCTAGCAAAATAATAATGATGAATTTCCCTGTTATGAGTAACGACTCATGGCAGGGATTTTTTTGTTGGGGATGTTGAGCGGCGGATAGAAGTGGCAAGGTGACGGATAGAATCTTCAGAGCGGATAGAAGTAGCGGAGCGACAGATAGAACAAGAACTCTCCAGATTGTGCGCTTCAAAAAGTCCAAGCTTTCCCGTTGACAATATACCTAATGGGGTATATTATAAATCTCGTAAGCGAGTGCAATCAATCGTTTTGAAAGGGGCGTGAACGGTATGGCTTACGGTACAAAAACAGCTAATCGAGTGAAGCGTATAGAAGGTCAACTGCGCGGTGTCTTACGCATGATGGAAGAAGAAAAAAACTGTAAAGATGTGATTACACAGCTATCTGCCGTGCGTTCTGCGGTTGATCGGACTATTGGAGTTATTGTTAGTGAAAATTTATTGGATTGTGTATCGACTGCTGAAGGGGATGCTGAAAAGATGAATGAAGTCATCCAGGAGGCAATGGATCTAGTCGTGAAAAGTAGATAAATTTTATATACCCTTAATCGTATGGGAAGGAGGCGATACTACTTGGGAACATGGGTGATACTTGCTGTTGTAATAGCGTTCTTTGTGTGGCGAATGAAGCCAACGAAAGGGGTAAAGACAATTTCAGCGGCACAATTGAAAAATATACTGAATGACAAGGATAAAGTTTTTATCGATGTACGCACACCAGCCGAATATAAGGGGCGCAATATACTGCAATTTAAAAATATACCGCTCGGCTCTAGCTTTGATAAATTACCGAGAGATAAAGAAATAGTTGTGATTTGCCAAAGTGGCATGCGTAGTAGTCAGGCGTGTAAGCGATTGAAAAAACAAGGTTTTGAGCGTGTAACAAATGTCCGTGGTGGCATGAGCGCATATTAGGAGGAGAATAGCATGAAAGAGACTTTAGCAAAGGAAGTACAACAAACTATAGAGCGAGGTCAGGCATTAAATTTAATTGACGTACGTGAATTAGACGAAGTGGAGTCAGGACATATTCCGGGTATCATTCATATTCCACTAGGCTTACTTGAATTTCGGATGCATGAGCTGAATAAAAATAAACCATATGTTATAGTCTGTCGATCTGGTGGTCGCAGTGGTAATGCTACTCGATTTTTAGAAAGCCAAGGTTTTGATGTATCTAATATGGTAGGTGGTATGCTCGCTTGGGAAGGTGAAGTAAAGTAAGGGAATCTGTAGAGTTTGCTATATTTTTTTAGCAAAAACAATACCCGTGTAGGTATAGAGGGGGGGCGGAAGTTATGAGTATTAAGGTAGATTTTCAGCTGGATGCCAAAGGTTTTTCTTGTCCGATGCCGATTGTTAAAACAAAGAAGGTGATGGCTGAGTTAGTGGATGGTCAAATTCTAGAGGTGTTAGCAACAGATAAAGGTTCAAAGGCGGATCTTGCCGCATGGGCTGAAACTGTGGGTCACCAATATATTGGGACAGTGGAAGAGGAAAATGTGCTTAAGCATTACATTCGTAAATGTTCAAATGACATGTTGGATGAAAAAACGTTTGAACACACAATTGAGTTAGAGCAAGTCACGAAAAGAGGAGGGGTAATTCTTGATGTGCGTGAGGAGGTAGAGTTTGCTTTTGGTCATATTGAGGGAGCAAAGTCTATACCGATGGGGGAGCTGGAGGCACGCCTTTCTGAGCTAGATACAGAGCAAGAGATTTATATTATTTGTCGAACTGGGAAGCGCAGTGATTTAGCTGCACAAAGGCTCTCGGCACATGGCTTTGCGAAGGTATATAACGTTCTGCCAGGTATGACATCCTGGAAGGGCACTTTAATAAAAAACATTTAGGAGGAATTTTATTATGTCAAATAAAGTAGCGATAATTGCAAGTAACGGTGGTCTTTTTGATGCGTATAAGGTGTTTAATATTGCAACGGCAGCGGCAGCTTCAGAGAAAGAAGTGGCTATTTTCTTCACATTCGAAGGGTTGAATTTAATTCATAAACAAGGAATGTATGCATTGCCGATGCCTGCGGGGGCGGAGCATTATGCAGAAGGATTTGCGAAAGCCAATGTACCAGCAATTCCGCAATTAGTGGAATTGGCACAGGAATTAGGCGTGAAATTTATCGCGTGTCAAATGACGATGGATGTAATGGGTTTAACGACAGAGGATTTTATTGATGGTATCGAAGTTGGGGGAGCAGTGACATTCTTGGAGTTTGCTAAAGATGCAGCACCATCATTAACATTCTAATTTAACTTCTTTTAGCGGGTATCCAAACACCCGCTAAAAAAATCAATAGAATAATACTGCGGGGGGTAAGTGAAGTGTCAGTTCTAAAATGGAGCGCAGCCCAAGTGGCGGAAAAAGTAATTAACAATGAGGAGTTATTTATTTTAGATGTTCGAAATGCGGATGCATTCGAAGATTGGAAAATTGATGGGCGTAAATTTGAGTATCTTAATATTCCGTATTTTGAGCTTTTAGATGGTGTCGAGGATATTTTACCGAAGATTCCAACGGATAAAGATGTGTTAGTCGTTTGTGCGAAAGAAGGATCATCGATGATGGTAGCTGAGATGCTATCAGAAGCAGGACGTACAGTTGCTTATTTAGCAGGTGGAATGAAAACGTGGAGTGAATATTTAGAACCGATTAAAGTGGGGGATTTAACAGGTGGTGGTGAGCTTTATCAATTTGTTCGTTTAGGGAAGGGCTGTCTTTCTTATATGGTCATCTCTGGTGGCGAAGCGGCTATTATCGATGCTGTGCGTTTTACAGACGCATTCACAAGCTTTGCAGATGATAAAAACGTAAAAATTAAATATGTATATGATACACATTTGCATGCGGATCATATATCTGGTGGACGCCATATCGCAGCTGCAACGGGTGCAACGTATTATTTACCGCCAAAAGATGCAGAAGAGGTTGTGTTTGACTATGCACCTTTAATTGATGGAACAACTGTCCAAATTGGCGCATCCCAAATTGATGTAGGAGCGATTTATTCACCTGGTCATACAATTGGTTCAACGTCATTCGTTGTGGACAACAAGTATTTATTAACCGGAGATATTTTATTTATTGATTCAATTGGACGCCCTGATTTAGCGGGTCTTGCTGAAGATTGGGTGGGTGATTTGCGCGAAACACTTTACAAGCGATATAGAGAATTATCGGATGAACTTATTGTTTTACCGGCTCATTTTATGATTATTGATGAATTAAATGGAGATGGGACTGTTGCAAAACGTCTTGGGCAATTATTTGCAGAAAATCACGGTTTAAATATTAAAGATGCAGTTAATTTCCGTAGCATTGTGACAGATCATTTGCCTCCGCAGCCAAATGCCTATCAAGAAATTCGTCAAGTAAATATGGGGAAGCTGACCCCTGCGCAAGATGAGCAAACAGAGATGGAAATTGGTCCGAATCGCTGTGCAGTTCGATAGTATGTTATATCTTATTTTTGTAAAGTCGTGTGAAAACAATTAGAACCGGCAAAATGGTTTACAACCTTTGCTGTTCCAAAGGAGAAAAATATGAAATCAAACTTACAATTAGATGCAAAGGGCTTATCTTGTCCAATGCCTATAGTGAAAACAAAAAAAGCTATCGATACATTGGCTTCAGGTGAAATTTTAGAGGTTCAAGTAACAGATAAGGGATCTTTGGCGGATATCCCTGCTTGGGCAAAAGCTGGCGGTCATGCAATTTTAGATAAATGTGAAGAAGCTGGTGTTATTACATTCTTTATTCAAAAAGCTTAAGGCTAGTGAGGGTTGTTTCTTCGGTTTGAAGTTTAGAACAACCCTCCTTTCATTTGATATTGGTAGGGATGAGTGGCTAGAAAGAAGGAAAAAAGATGGATTTAGCATGGGTCATTACAATATTTTTGATTGGCTTTGTGGGTTCATATGTATCGGGAATGCTAGGGATTGGCGGGGCGATTATAAAATATCCAATGTTATTATATATCCCGCCTTTATTTGGTTTTGCTGCATTTTCGGCACATGAGGTATCAGGTATTAGTGCAGTAGAAGTATTTTTTGCTTCTATTGCTGGGGTATGGGCATATCGAAAAGGTGGCTATTTAAATAAATCACTGATTATTTATATGGGTGGTGCCATATTAGTAGGAAGCTTCGTTGGTAGTTATGGCTCCAAATTTTTATCAGAAGCGGGGGTTAACGTCGTTTATGGTGTGTTGGCATTGATTGCCGCGGTGATGATGTTTATTCCTAAGAAGCAAATTGACGACAAGCCGTTGGATGAAGTGACGTTCAATAAGCCAATAGCGGCCATATTAGCGTTTATTGTTGGTATTGGGTCGGGGATTGTTGGGGCAGCTGGTGGCTTCTTGTTAGTACCTATAATGCTAGTGATATTAGGGATACCAACACGTATGACAATCGCTACAAGCCTTGCTATTACCTTTATATCCTCAATAGGTGGGACAATTGGAAAATTGATGACGGGTCAAGTTGATTACTATCCTGCATTCATTATGATTGTAGCTAGCTTAATAGCAGCCCCATTAGGTGCAAAAGCAGGCAAAAAATTAAATACAAAAGTTTTACAAGGCAGTTTAGCGGTGCTTATTTTAGCAACGGCCATTAAAATTTGGATGGATATATTGTAGGGGGTTGTAGTAAATGAAAATTGAGGTTTTCTCGGATTTTACATGTCCGTTCTGCTACATTGGCAAACGAGAATTAGAACGTGCTATTGACATAGCAGGTTATACAGGGCAAGTAGAAATTGAATACAAAGCATATCAAATTGGTTTAGATACGCCTAAGCAAAATGCGCCAACTTTATATGAGAGTATGGCTGTAAAATATGATTCAACTTTAGAAGAAGTAAAGGAACTAACTGAGGGTATAGCAAAGCGTGCTGAAGAGGTTGGGTTACATTACAATTTTCAAAATATGAAAACAGCGCATACTGAAAAAGCTCATCGATTGGCAAAGTGGACAAAGCAGTTTGACAAAGAGGGAGCTTATACAGAAGCGCTTATGAGTGGCTATTTTACAGAAGGAAAAGAATTAAATGAGGATACATTTTTATTAACGGTCATAAAAGATTTAGACTTAGATGTTGAAATAGCGAAGAGTGTTCTTTCATCAAAGGACTTCAGTGAAGATTTAGATAAGGATCGATATGATGCCCGACAGCTAGGTGTACAAAGTGTACCGTTCTTTGTTTTTGAAAATCGTTACGGAATTAAAGGGGCGGAGCCGAATGAGGTTTTCGTACGAACTTTGCATCAAGCGGCAGAGATAGCGGGTATTCGGCCGGTATTAAAGATGGTAGGCGGCGGTGAAGCTACTTGTGCTGATGGTGAATGTAAATTATAAAGGAATTCTAAAATGCCGGGTACGATGCTGTGCTCGGCATTTTTGGAGGAAATTATACATACTGCAACAGGTATTAAGTTGTGTTTATTGTGTTATATAACAATAATTACTACAAAATTTATCCATTTTTATCATCTGAATGGTTCTATTTGCGCGAGGTGTGAGGAAAATCACATCGAAAAATATGCTGTTTTGCTAAAATGTAGGTGATTATACAAAGGGGGGTATTGTAGATGAAACCTATAGTAGCAGGAGTAGCGGGGACAGTATTATTAGCAGGTACACTTTTTGTAGGGGCAGTCATTAGTGATAAAATTTTAGGTGATGCTAACGGAGAAAGCAAAGAAGCCGCAGAACAGACAAAAATACCAACAACAGCAGCTGCTCAGTCAGCTGTCTATGCACCGCCGAGTATTGAAGAAGTACCAGATGGACCTATGAAAGAAACGATATTAAATGGCTATGAGCTTGTCAATAATACACATGTTGCTGCAGATGAATATGTTGGGAATCAATTGTCTTGCACAAGCTGTCATGCAGGAGCAGGCAATGATGAGCAAGCTGCGTCATTAGTTGGTGTTACAGCGAATTATCCGCAATATATTGCACGATCAGGAGATGTTGTAACGATTGAAGAGCGTATTAATGGTTGTATGGTTCGTAGTATGAACGGTAAAAAATTTGACATGAACAGCGAAGAGTTAGAAGCTATGGTCTCATACTTCACCTATATTTCAGAAGGTGTACCTATTGGAGCGGAGCGTGAATGGGCAGGTACAAGTACTATGAAAAACGTTCCTATACCGGACGTAACGAACGGTGAAGAGTTATATGCCCAGTCTTGTATTACTTGCCATGCAGTTGATGGTTCAGGTACTGGTGCTAATACAGGTCCGGCATTATGGGGTGAAAATTCATTTAATGATGGAGCGGGTATGGCACGTATGTCAAAAATGGCTGGCTACATTAAAACCAATATGCCAATTGGAGCAGCTGGAACTTTGACAGATCAAGATGCCGCTGATTTAGCAGCCTATATTTTATCGCAGGATCGACCTGAATGGGCTAATCATGATAAAGATTGGCCAAACGGTGGACGTCCAAATGATATTATGAATAAAGAAAAACGGGAACAAGTTAAAAATGGCACAATAGATTGGGAGAAGGTCCTTTCAACAAATTAAAGGATGCTGTGAACTGACAGAACTTCTTACAAGCTATATCGAAAATTAAAGAAATGAATACAATGATTAACGGTACAGTGCTAGTGTCCACTTAAAAACCTGTCAATGCTTAATACCTTTAGATAATTTTTGTCTAAAGGTATTTTTTTATTGCTTACTACACCTACGTCTGAGGTCTTATGGGCATCTTATCCTTAAATTGATATATTTAGAATGATCACCGAAAGTTGTGTATAGCATTTGCTAAAACGTATGCCTTTTATCTTCATTCAGTAGAAGACTCCTACCTCTGAAGGTAGTGAGATAAATACGGATGTGGTTCCCTGTCAATAGGTTCCATACCCCCTACTGAATGAAGATAAAGCCTCCGGCGGATGTCACGGATTTTCAAAGGAATGAATTGTGCGAGCACAATTCAAAATCCGGACGCAATTACGCCAAGGCGAAATTGATATAAGTTGATTGGAGTGGAGACTGGGCGACTCCTTGGGGATCAGCGAAAGAGGAACGAAGGCTAAGAGCATCACGTCCTGTGATAACGCCTTCGTGACCTACATCGTGTAGGCCCGAGACCCTGGAGCGAGCAACGCGAGTGAAGCGGCTCATCGGACGCCCCCAGGAAGCTTTGCTCTGTGCGAAAGCGAAGCGTCAGCAAATGTTTTATCTGTGCGAAAGCGTAGCGACAGCAACAACAAAGCGCTCAGTCGGAACGGAAATCAACCACATGTTATGGTGATGAGCCTAAATTTAGTAAATAGAATTGTTGATAAAGATTTTGACATAGGGAGGAACGAGTTTATTTTTAAAAAATTGTTGCGGAAGTATGGTTATACAAATGGTGTGTTAATAGCGCTTATTTTATTATTATGGATCAGTGCTTTTTTTATTGGTGGTATTTTCGGTGTATATTCATGGACAATACTTAAATTAATTTTACCAGTAGTAGGAGCTATAGGATTGATGATTAATTTTGTCATGTTAATCATATTAATTGTTAAAAAGCAAAGAAGTGTTAAGTGGTTTATGAATATAGTGATAAACATCATATTCATCTTTCCAATTTTAATGACTATGAATATTATTCTTTGTGCTTATCCGAACACTATTGAACGTACTCAACCATCTATAACTGTAGGTTGGCCTTTAACTGAAGAAACTGTTGTTGGGTGGGGTGGTAATCATGTTAAAGATAATTTACCTCATGCAGTATGGGCATCAGAGAGATGGGCCTATGATTTAGTAATGGAGCCTTATAACATTAACAGTGATAGCAATGAGGATTACGGAATATGGAATAAGGAAATTAATGCACCGGTTTCTGGAATTGTTGTTGCTGTTTCAAATGATGAAGCTGACATTACACCAGGGACAGAAGATTTTACGTCGATAGAAGGGAATTATGTGTACATAAAGATAAAAGAAACAGGCACTTATCTTTTACTTAATCATTTGAAAAAAGATAGCGTCACTGTTGAAGTGGGAGATACTGTAGAGCCAGGAGATGTCATTGGGCGTGTTGGGAATAGCGGTTCATCCTCAGAACCTCATTTACATATCCATCATCAAAGACAAGATCCGACTAAAGTTATTCACCCTGTCTTAGCAGAAGGACTGCCTCTATTTTTTGAAGATATAGATGGTGATTCAATGCCGAAAAAAGATGCAATTATAAAGCCGCAAACCGATGAATGACACAGTAAGTAACAAGAGTGATTAATTTTTTGTAAAAACAGATATTTAAAATACAGAATCCATTTTGAGAGATCTTTTTTCAAAATGGATTCGTTTTATATTAAAAGAAGTACAGATCGTAATTTGTTATACTAGCAGTATTAGGAAGTAGCATCGGAGGTGACGCTGTTGATTTTTTTGAAATTTTTAATCCAAATCATTGCCGTATCAGGGATTATTTATTTTGTAAGTGGTCGATTAATTGGCTCAAATATCAATTTTGTTCGTAGGGTTCTTTCTGTAGTTATTAGTGTGACGCTGACATCCTTTGTCTACTGGTATTCTTATTTGCGCCATACAGATTTTTTATCTGAAACAGTGATGCAAACGGTGACAGAGGTCAGTACACTTATTTGGCTTGGTAGCATGCTGCTAATTTCTATGCTGCTCTACCTTGTTTTTGAGCTTTTTGACCCAAGTGGTATTACAGCTGGGGAACGTCGTAATGACCAAAAAAATTTATTGTTGCGCCTTCGTAGCTACTGGCGACAACAAAAGCGCTTACGACAGGTGTTAAAAATAGCTGTGACAAATGGTGTTGTGCAAACGATTAAATACGCAAGACAACGAGAAAATGAAAAGGAGCTTGCGATTGCTTTAAGGTCTACTTTGGAGCAATGCGGTGGGATATTTATTAAATTTGGTCAGGTGCTTTCTACACGTAAGGAACTGTTTTCACCTATCTTTATTGACGAATTGGAGAGGCTGCAGCATCGTGTGAAGCCTTTACCGTCAGAGCAGGTAACTCAAATTTTAGAAGGTTCACTTCCTAAGCCGGTGAATGAGATATTTGCAAGTTTTCAAATGGAGCCTATTGCGGCAGCGTCTATTGGACAAGTACATAAGGCGCGATTAAAGAATTATGATGAAGTCGTGGTGAAGCTACTGCGACCAGAGATAAAGGGGATCATGCGAGACGACCTTGAGATTTTGGAGGAATTTTCTAATTGGCTAACAAGCAAGTCTACATGGGCTGAATCGCTGGGCTTTCGAGAACTTGCTAGAGGATTTGCAGATGGATTACGCGAGGAAATTCATTTAGATATAGAGGTTCGGAATACATTGCAAGTGACTAATGCCCTTGCTAAAAGCGATTATAAGGTGCGTATTCCTAAAATCTATACAGCATATTGTGATGAAAATATTATTGTCATGGAATACGTACGGGGGAAAAGTGTTGCAGATGGTGCGGCTGTTTTTAATAGTTTAGAAATTGATCGTAGGCAGTTTGCGCGTACTGTTTTATATTCCTTCTTTGAGCAGATGCTTTTTTCGGGTATATTTCATGCAGACCCACATCCGGGAAATATTCATATTGATGAGAAGGATGGTACACCAATCCTCCTTGATTTTGGGGCTGTTGGTCGTTTGGGGGCTACACAACAAGAGGGCTTAAAGCTATTTTTAATGGGGATTCAGCTAAATGATTCAAATATTTTATATGATGGTCTAACACTATTGGTTGAAAATGCTGATCATGCAGAGCGTGCAAAGATGGAGCAAGCCATTGATCAAATTTTGTTGAAAATTTCTTACGTGGATCGAATTCCAACAGAAGAATTAATACATGCGTTATTTACGGTTGTCCGTGATTTCGGTCTTGCTTTCTATCCCGCAGTAGGTTTAGCGTTACGATCATTAGTAACATTGGATGGGACATTACGTGTAATTGATTCGCGTTTTGATATTTTTATGGAAGCGAAAGATTTTTCATCCACGTATATGCGGGCATCTCTCCTAAAGCCATTTAAAGAACCGATGGCAACAAAGGAACGCTTGCAAGAAGAACTATCAATGCTTATTCCGACATTACGCAAAATGCCAAGACGGGTTGATCAGCTTATTCAACGAGTAGAGAGCGGAAAAATTATTTTACATCACGATGTTTTTTCGGATGAGCATAATGCTCGTTTTATTACAAATCTGTTTTCCCGTTTGGTCTTACTTCTCGTTGGTATTACCTTTGGCATTATTTCTGTAGCACTTTTAGCAATCTCACAATTTATTCACGATTCATACGCCGTTTACTTAAATACAGCTGCATACATAGGTTTATTTTTGTGTGCTATTCTGTTAGTTCGGCTTTCTATTCAAGCGTTACGTTCTATGAAGCAATAGGTAGGGGAGATGTTCCCTTACCTTTTTTTATGTTCAAAACGTTGTCGAGAAATATTACAAAAACATTACAAATTAGTGAGTGAATCTAATAGGAAAGTAGCTGAAAATGATATTTTGTAGAAAGAAACGGTATTTTGTAGAATATTTTAGATTTTACACGAATGTTACAAATATATTTCGAGTTTTACTAAACGATTAAATAGGTGTGAAATAGTATAAAAGTTGTGCTGATAATGCTAAACTTTAAAAGGCTAATATAAATATAAGAAATTACAAAATAAATCGTTCAATTGATTACATTAAAACTCCAAGAGCGAAATTGACTAATGAAGGGAAAGAAGTAACGTGGGTAAGCGCAATAAATGGCGTAAGTCGATGGTGCTAGCATTAGCGCTAGCTGGTGGCTTATTATTTAACACAGTTCAACCGACAGAAGTGCACGCAGAAGAAACATCTCAACAAATGATTGATAAGAAAGCTAAAATAGATACAGAAGTTAAAAAGCTACAAGAAGAATTAACAAATTTACAAAAAGAGATCGATGAAAAAGTAAAAGTATTTAACAAAGTACAAACAGATATTAAAGACGTTGATGCAGATATTACAGAAACTGAAAAGCGTATTGAGCAACGTTCAAAAATTTTAAGTGAGCGTATGGCTGCGTATCAAGCGCAAGATGACACTGTGGGTGTTTACTTAAATGTTGTTCTTGAATCAAAAAGCTTTGCAGATTTAATGGACCGTGTCGTAGCGGTAAAAACATTAATGGATGCCGACCAAGAATTAGTAGATCAACAAGAAGCAGATAAGGCTAACTTAGAGAAACAAAAAGCAACTTTAGATGAAAAACAAAAAGAGCTTCAAAAGCAATTCCAAGAGCTTCAACAAAAGGAAAGCGAAATGGAAGTAAAAAAAGCTGAAAACGAAGCAAAATCTCTTGCATTAAAGGCAGAAATTGCAACGAAACAAGAAGAAGAACGTTTAGAAGAAGAACGTAAAAAAGCAGAGGAAGAAGCAGCTCGTTTACGTGCACTTCAAGCAGTTACTCCAGTTGTACAAGCAACAAACAGCAATGCTAGCAATGACAGCAATGCTAACAATGACAACAACGGTAACAATGGTAACAATGATAACAAAGGTAACAAAGGTAATTCACAAAAAGTCGTTGTTGGGTCTGGCTCAGGTACTGCATCTTCAGGTGATGCTATTTCCACTGCGAAACAATTCCTAGGCACTAGCTATGTTTGGGGCGGCAACAACCCATCGACAGGATTTGACTGCTCAGGTCTTGTACAATGGTCTTACAAGCAAGCAGGTGTATCTTTACCGCGTACAGCATCACAACAATATTCAGCAACACAACGTATTTCAGCAAGCGAAGCACGTGTAGGTGACTTAGTATTCTTCAGCTATGGTTCAGGCGTAGCGCATGTAGGTATTTACTTAGGTAACAACACGATGATTGATGCTCAAAATAAAGGTGTTGTCATTGAATCACTTGATTGGTGGAATCAATATTTAGTAGGCTTCGGTCGTATTCAATAAGCCTTACATTATATAGACGATTGAAATGACAAAAAGGTCATCTTTGTAAAGAAAAAATACAAAGATGACCTTTTTTTGTTTGAGGATGATTGAATTGATGTTTAGATAAAATGCTATATTTTAAAATTCAGCTTGATAATACCTGTTTCTTTTAATGCAATAAAGAAAATAATGACAAAAGGTCCTGCGAGTAAACCGATCACACCAAATAACTGAAGACCAATAAACATGGCAATTAATGTAGGTAAAGTTGATAAACCGATATGGTGACCCATTAATTTAGGCTCGACTACTCGACGAATAATGAGTAAAATAGCAGCTAGGATGAATAATTTTACAGCTATAGATATATTTCCTACTAATAGGTGATAAAGCCCCCATGGTGCCAAAATAATAATAGAACCGAGAAAAGGAATAATATCAATTAGCCATATAATAATTGTCATCGTTATTGCGTATTTTGGTTGGATTAGTAACAGCCCAATAAGTGTGACGCCCCCGATAATAAAGCTAACGAGTAAATGTGCCTTCATATAGCCGAAAATAGCATCCTTTAAACGATTCGCGACGATTTTCAATTTATTTGCAGTGCTAGGCTTTAAATATTTATAGGTGATCTGTTTTAACTTGGGTAAATCTAACATAAATAAAAATAGAGCAATCGTATAAACAAGAAGACTGATAAATAGGCTTGGGATTTCAGCAAAGAAGGCTGTAACTTTAGTATAATTAAAAAAGTTTAAAAAAGATTCTTCGATTTTCTTTATGAAATCCATTGTTGTATTTTGAAGCGAGGCACTTACTTCAGGAGGGAAGTCTTCTGTGTATTTAGAAATGTTTTCTTGCATACTAAGCCACATTTCTGATAGTTTTGAAATATAATAGGGAGCTTGCTTTGAAATTGAAATTATTTGCGACATAAGTTGTGTAATAGTAAAATAGCAAATGATGGAAATTAAAATAACGCTCACTATATAAATAAACGCAACTGCAATTTTTCGAGACATTTTCCATCGCCGTTTAAAGAACATAACAATTGGCTCTAAAAAAAATGCAGTAACACCAGCTAATATAACGGGAACGGAAACTGGGATAATAAAATATGCAGCTACAATTAAAGTAATAATCATAATCATTCTAAAAATCAGTTTCCTAGAATTAATTTTATTCATAAACTCACCTTCTTTGCGCAAAGTAAGTTTAGTGTACCATAAAACATAAAAATATTATTACGGTCTGAAACAATAAAGGTAGGGATGAATCATGGAAAAAGGGATTATGCAACTTTTTAGTAATTTAACAGAACGTGACCGCGATATTCAATATGAATCTTTCGAAGAATTGATGAAAATAATGCAGGAACCAGTTGATTGGACATATGCAGTTTGGGAACAACTTATTCAGGCTCTTACATACAAAAATGGGCATGTTCGTGCAAGCGCGGCACAATTTTTATGCGCATTGGCAGCAAAAAGTGATCCAGAAGAGAGAGTATTAGAGGATTTCTTAAAGATTTGGGCAGTGACGTATGATGAAAAAACAGAAACGGCGAGACTTACTTTGCAGGCAATTTGGAAAATAGGTTTAGCGGGGCAGGTACAAAGAGATTTAGTCGTTTCATATTTGGCAAAAAGATTTCAAACATGCTTAGACGAAAAGCAACCGGCATTAATGCGCTATGATATTATTGTATCTTTTAAAAAGCTATTTGATGAAACGAAAGACCCGAAGCTATTAAAAATTGCGGAGCGTTTAATTGCGGAAGAAAAAGATGTTAAATACAAAAAGAAATATATGAAAGCCATCCATTAAAGACGTGGAATGGCTATTTTTTTTGTGAAAATTCTTTCGTTAATAGAGAAATAGTTTATAATATATCAGGCGTGCTGAGTAGGAAAATATAGGTTTATTATTGACCGATAATAGGATTTTTTGTGCTAACGTATGCCTATTTTTAAGGCCCATCACCACACCTGACAAATAGGAAAAAATAAAAGGAGTTAAACAATGAGCATTTATAATTATTTAGTCAAGAAGCCAAACGGTGAGATATTATCAATGGAAACTTATCGAGGAAAAACGCTGTTAATCGTTAATACAGCAAACAAGTGCCGTTTTACATATCAATTTGAAGACTTACAAAAAATGTATGATAAATATGGGAAGGATAATTTTGTCGTTTTAGGTTTTCCTTGTGATCAATTCGATAATCAAAATCCTGAGGATGGCGAACAAACTACTCACCTTTGTAAAATCAACTATGGTGTAACATTCCCAATTTTTGAACTGGTGCAGGTAAATGGAGATACGACACACCCATTATTCAATTATTTAAAGCACGAGATAGATTATCGCGAATTTGGCAAGGCAAGTATGCAGGAAAAAATGTTAGCGGAAGCAATTATCCAAATTGCGCCTAGTTTTTTAGACGGTCGTAATATTCGCTGGAACTTTACGAAATTTTTAATAGATACAAATGGTAAGACAGTTGCCCGCTTTGAACCTACAGATTCACAGCTAGATGTTGAGCAAGCTATTGAAAAAATTTTATAAAACTTTGAATCAATACTAGAATCTGTTCTTGATTAAAGAAGTATGCTGATGATAGCACCTAGTGTGGAGGGAGGATACGTTTGCAGAGAGCGTTCCCTCGCAGAATGTGCAGTCAAGTTGAAGAGCCATAACTATAAATCTCTTGAATATAGATTAGAGAATCATTTTGTATAGCTATGTAGAAATAGGCTTACTATTGTTCGTATTCATGTGTTTTCCGTTCATTTCAAAGCTATTTTTTCCTATCAATATGTGTTAAACTGCTTTACAAGTGAATTATTCTTGCAAAATAAAGGTGTTAACAAGCATAATTGGGAATTCGGTGAAAGACCGAAGCTGTTTCCGCAACTGTAAGTACAGGAATCATAAAAGATATACCACTGTCGGAATATCGGATGGGAAAGTTTTTATGACTCATGACATGATTGGATGTACAAGCCAGGAGACCGACCTTTATTTGAACGTATAGATACTCTTCGGAAGCTAGGAGGATATGCGGCAAATACATAGGCTTTGTCGTGTCTATGCGA
Source organism: Lysinibacillus sp. TE18511 (assembly GCF_054062295.1). Taxonomy (NCBI): domain Bacteria; kingdom Bacillati; phylum Bacillota; class Bacilli; order Caryophanales; family Bacillaceae; genus Lysinibacillus; species Lysinibacillus sp. TE18511. Next base: position 106,621 of record NZ_JBSSFD010000002.1, on the reverse strand, counting down.
CACTATTTATGCTATTTTCGTCGTCCCTTAGGAGTAGGGTCGACGTTTTTTTATGTATACTCACTTTTAGTAAGAATTTTTCACGAAGGAAAGCGGGGACTAGATTTGAAAAAAGATGCACGTTATTCTTGCTATCCATTTATGCGTGAAAAGGCATCAACAGTAGATTTTGAAATTCGAACAGATAGTCTTACAACACATATGGGTGTCGCTTTAGTAGCAGTAAATAAAGAGACAGTAAGGGTAGTGGCAGATGATTTATTAGCTATTTTGCCAATGGCTTACCATGTAAATGGCTCCGTCCGAGGGAAATTAGCAGTAACTGAAGATGATTTAGCGTGGCTTAGTGTTCGTTATGATTTTTATGTTAGTCATGTGAAAGATGAGATTCAGAATTTTGTATTACCGCAAGGAACAGAGGCTGCTGCTGCATTACATGTATGTCGTAGTGAGGCGAAAAAATCATACCGTATTCTACACAAAGTTTCTGAGGAACGGGAAGTACCAGCTATTCTATTTGATTATTTAGGATTACTAGCCAATATATTTTTTGTTATGGCTGTCTATATGAATCAGCGCGCTGGTATTGCTGAAATACCGTTTATTAGTAAGTCATACCCAATGAAAAAGAAAAAGGAGAATCAATGAAATGAAGAAATTGTTTAATCTACAATGGCTTTCTGTATTAATGTTAGCACTCGTATTAGTAGGCTGCGGCACAAAAGAGGATGCTAACAAAGACACTGTTTCTAAGGACGAGCAACAAACTGAGAGCACAAGCTATAAAGTTACGGATGATCGTGGTGTAGAAGTAGCGTTTGATGCAGTACCGAAAACTATTGTTTCATTACAACCAAGTAATACAGAAATTTTATTTGCTCTAGGCGTTGGCGATAAAATCGTTGGTGCAACTGAGTATGATACGTATCCAGAAGAAGCACAAAAAATTGAGCGCGTTTCTGATTCTACAAAATTCAATAGTGAGCGTATTTTAGCGTTAAAGCCAGATGTCGTTATTGCCTATATAACTGGTGGTGATGATGATGAAAACTTAAATGCGCTAAAAACTCTTGAAGATGTAGGAATTAAAGTTTTTGCCATCAAATCGGCTGCTTCATTTGATGATGTTTACGGGGATATCCAACAAATTGCATCTGTCATGGGGATTGAAGATAAAGGCGAAAAGTTAAATGAAGATATTAAAGCTAAAATTGCGGAAGTCCAGGCAAAAGTCAAAGATGTAAAAGAACCAAAAAATATTTACTTAGAAATTGGTCCAAAGCCAGACATCTATACAGCTGGTTCTGGTACATTCCAACAAGAGATTTTAAATGCTGCAAATGTGAAAAATGTATTTGCTGACGTTCAAAGCTGGGCAAAGGTATCTGAGGAAGATGTCATCGCGAAAAATCCAGAAGTCATTTTAACAACAGTAGGCTATGTAGAAAACTCAGTGGGAGAAATTCTTGCACGTGATGGATGGAATTCAATCACAGCCATTCAAAACAAAGCGGTTTATTATATAGATACTGATATTTCAAACCGTCCAGGTCCACGTATTGGTGAAGCTGTTGAGCTAGTAGCAAAAGCAGCATATCCTGAGTTATTTAAATAAACTATATTGAAAAGTATTTTAGAGCTGTCCTTTATCAAGGGCAGCTTTTTTGATGTTGGGTGAATCTAATGATAGTTGCTCGGTTGGGGAGGTAAAGTGCTCAGGTGGATGAAGAAGTGCTCGGATATTACCTTACATCACTCAGCTTGAGACTAGCTGATGACATTTCCTAGTGCGAAAATTGGTATTATAGCGAATTGTTATATAGAATATAAATAAGAATGTTTATTAACAGAGGGAGGTGCAGTGAATGAAACAGTTTGATATGAAGATTATTCCGTTTGAGGCTGTTCATAATTTTCGTGATATGGGTGGATATAAGACGAGAGATGGGCGTTCTGTAAAGAATGGCTTGTTTTATCGTTCAGCCGCGCTTGGCAAAATGACGAAAGCAGATAAGGAGCTTTTTGGAACGCTAGGTGTGAAAACAATTTTTGATTATCGCGACAACCATGAGGCACAAAATAACCCTAATCCGATTTTCCCGCAAGCTAAATATATTCAAATTCCAGCAAAGGGCAATCATGCTTTTGAGATGCCTACAAACGCTGGAAGAAATGATTTTTACAAGGTTGTAAATCCAGAGATGTTCCGAGAATTTTATGCACAAATGCCTTTTAATAATGCTTCGTTTAAGGAGTTAATGGTAACGATTCAAAACCCTGAAAATTTAGGGCTTGTACATCATTGTGCGGTAGGAAAGGATCGAACAGGTATCGGTGGTGCACTTATTTTGCTCGCTTTAGATGTACCTGAGGAAACAATCATGGAGGACTATTTAGATACAAATATACATTTACGGTCCTTGGTAGAACAGATGGCTCAGGCAATTCAGCAGGATTACAATGATCGAGAATTACAGCAATTTTATGCATTAATGTCTGCCCGTGAGGATTATTTACAGGCGGCATTTGATGCGATGGATAACCGATTTGGCTCAAAGACAGCATTTTTAGAGCAAGAATTTGGTCTAACAAAAGAAAAGCGTGCGCAATTACAGGCGCATTGCTTAACTTGATAGGAAACCCTTTCACACGGTCGTGAAAGGGATTTTTTTGTGAAGTGTTAATCTTTTTGATAATTAATACTAAAACTCTTTACAGCCTAATAATCTATGATAAGATACTATTATTTTATGACGCGTACAGGAGAAGTGAAACGTATTGGCAGATCCAATAAGAGAAAGTGTGAGAAAAGAGACTAACAAGTTAAGTTTGTTTCATTTAACGTGGCCGATATTTTTAGAAGTATTTTTATTTATGTTGATGGGACTAGCCGATACTTTTATGCTCAGTGCTCTATCAGATAATGCTGTATCAGGGGTTGGTGCTGCCAATCAATATATTCATATTGCCATTTTAATACTTGAAGTAGTTGGTAATGGTGCTTCTATTGTTGTGTCGCAATATTTAGGCTCAAGGCGTTTTTTGGAAGCTGCGAAGATATCCGCTTTAGCAGTAACGATGAATTTGATCGTTGGACTAGTGATGAGTATTTTATTTTTCTTCTTTTCAAGTCATTTAATGACGATGATGAACTTGCAGGGGGAAGTGCTTCAATACGCACAAAGCTATTTAGTGATTATCGGAAGTTTTATTTTTTTACAGGCAATTATAAATGCGTTAGCAGCGATTATCCGTGTACATGGTAGGACAAAGCAAACGATGTATGTATCACTAGGTATGAATGTGCTGCATGTTGTATTAAATTACGGTTTAATCTTTGGTAACTTAGGATTACCGGAGCTAGGTGTAAAAGGTGCAGCTATTTCCTCAGTTATAAGTCGTGGATTAGCAGTTCTTGTGTTTTTCTGGCTGTTGTATCAAGTCTTGGAAGTCAGGTTGAAGCTAGATTATTATTTCGAGTATTCAAAGGAATATGTTCGAAAAATATTAAATATAGGCTTGCCGTCTGCATTTGAACAAGTTCTTTATCAGTTTTGTCAGATTGTCTTCCTATATTATGCAACGTACTTAGGCCCAGAGACGCTTGCAGCAAGACAATACGCCATGAATATTTCGATGTTTACGTATTTGTTTGCGATTGCAATCGGTACAGGAACAGCTATTATTATTGGACGTTATGTTGGTGCTGGTAAAAAGGATGAAGCTTATCATCAGCTTTGGTTAAGTGTGCGTGCAGCTTTTATCTTTACGATCATTATGGTTGCAGTTGTGACAATATTCCGGAAACAGCTTATGCACGTTTTTACTGATAATCCAGAGGTAATAGCCATCGGAGCATCTGTGCTAGCATTAAGTATTCTGCTTGAGACAGGCCGTACGATGAATATTGTGGTTATTAACTCTTTGCGTGCCTCAGGGGATGCGAGATTTCCAGTGAAAATTGGTTTTTTATCGATGGTTTGTATGAGCCTTCCACTCGGTTACTTGTTTGTTTTTGTTTTAGATTGGGGCTTAGTAGGTATTTGGCTCGCGATTTCGGCAGATGAATGGATACGAGCGATTATTGTATACTTTAGATGGAGAAGTCGTAAGTGGGAGCGTTTCGCACTTGTTTCACCTACAGAACAGAAGGAGGTAAATTAATGGGGGCACTTTCAAAAAGAGCTGCAGGGGCAGCCTTAATGGATGAAAATATAACGCTTTTCGCTTGTCCGATATGTCAGGAGTCAATTGGTGTTTTTGAACAGGGGAGACTAGTATGTTCCTCAAATCATTCATTTGATATTGCCAAGCAGGGCTATATCAATATGCTGACACATGGTGCTATTTCTAAGTACAGTAAAGAACTCTTTGAATCTCGAAAAGCGGTTATTGATAGTGGGATCTATGATTTAGTAGAAGATAAAATTGGAGAGCTAATTGCTAATGCAGAAACCGTGCTTGATACAGGGTGTGGTGAAGGTTCACATTTAGCACGTATTATGGCGAAGAAACAAGGGATTGGCATTGGTATTGATATAGCAAAAGAAGGCATACTTGCTGCAGCTCGACATTATCCAGAGCAAATTTGGTGTGTTGGTGATTTAGCGAAAAGTCCATTTGCAAGATCAAGCTTCGATTCCATATTAAATATTTTATCTCCTGCCAATTACGAAGAATTTAAACGTCTATTAACTCAGAATGGTTGTGTTGTTAAGGTTGTGCCTCAAAGTGAGTACTTACATGAGCTTCGAGCGCAATTGTATGCGGATTCTACCAAAGAGTCGTATTCGAATGAACAAATAGTTGCCCGTTTTAAAGACAGCTTTGCCGATGTTAGTGTGGAGCGTATTACTTATACGGTACCGCTTGCTACTGAGCTTGTACCGGCATTGCTTGAAATGACACCAATGGGCTGGCATAAAAAAGAGGAAGCCAATATCCATTTAGAAGAAATTACGATTGATGTGGATGTACTAGTGGGAAGAGTTTAACTTTTTTCAGCAGGTGCCTAAACACCTACTGAAATAGAGGAACTCAGGCTAAGACCTTCACATCCTGTGAAAACGCCTGAGTGACCAACATCGTGTTGTTGCCGCTGCCGCTCCGCTTTCGCGCAGATAAAACCATGTTGCTGACGCTTCGCTTTCGCACAGACAAAACCATGTTGCTGACGCTTCGCTTTCGCACAGACAAAACCATGTTGCTGACGCTTCGCTTTCGCACAGACAAAACCATGTTGCTGTCGCTACGTTGGCACTGCGCTTTCGCACATAAAACATCTGCCGCTGCCGCTTCGCTTTCGCGCAAAAAACATCTGCCGCTGCCGCTTCGCTTTCGCGCAAAAAACATCTGCCGCTGCCGCTTCGCTTTCGCGCAAAAAACATCTGCAGGGCTAAGCACAAAGCCGAATCCGGACACAATTATGCCGAGACATGATTGATTTATTTCACATGCAATTGCAGTACATGGGTATTTTCGATTACAATGGGAGTAACTATTGAATAAGGTAGGAATGACACAGTGTATAAATTTATAGCGAATGTTGTAAAAGTGATTTTAAAATTATCGGGCTCAAAAGCGCGTGTATATGAAGAGCAAAACTTACCGAAGGAAGGTGGGTTTATTATTGCATGTACACACACGGGTTATGTTGATATTTTAAATCTTGGTGTTGCAGTATACCCTCGGGAAATTCACTTTATGGCTAAAAAGCAATTGTTTGATATAAAGGGTCTTGGCTGGCTTATAGAGCGTTTAAATGCATTTCCGGTTGACCGTGACAATCCAGGACCAAGCGTTATTAAAATTCCTTCACAGTTATTGAAAGAGGGTAAAATTGTTGGGATCTTCCCATCTGGTACGCGAAATGCTGAAGGTACGGATTTAAAACAAGGTGCAATTACAATAGCACAGCTGGCAAAAGCACAAATTGTCCCAGCCGCTTATATTGGTGCGCGTAATGCTGGTGATCTTTTTAAGCGTGGTAAAGGCTATCTAATTTATGGCGAGCCATTTTATGTAACAGGCAAAGGTAAAGAAGGGCGCGAGGAATTTACACATCGCCTTGAGCATGAATTAGCAGCATTAACTGAAGAATTAGAGAAGCGAGTTACAGCGGAAAAGAAATAACGTGAAACATCATTCATGCCAGTAAAATGTGGGACAACTTAGAAGGCACTCAGAATCAAGTTGATTTTGGGTGTCTTCATTCAGTAAATGTTTTGTTGAAGAGGTGAAATGTCAGCTACAGATGTGTAGCGACAGCAAGGCAGCTACAATTACGCCAAGGCGAAATTGATTGTAGGAGGACATAAAAATGATTCGAGTACTTTTTGTATGTTTGGGGAATATATGTCGATCACCAATGGCTGAAGCGGTCATGCGTGATTTGGTAGAGAAGGAGCATTTAAGTCATAGAATTGAAGTAGATTCGGCTGCGACAAGCTCTTGGCATATAGGAGAACCTCCTCACAGAGGAACACAAGATAAGCTAAAAGAATATGACATCTCAACGAAAGGGATGCAGGGCCGACAATTACAAAAGGCTGACTTTAACCATTTTGATTACATTATTGGCATGGATGAAAGTAATATACGTAATAGCCGAACGATGTTAGGCAATCCTGATTCACCAAAGATTTTTCGCTTTTTAGATTTAACTGATCATCAAAAAGATGTACCTGATCCGTACTATACAGGAAATTTTCAAGAAACCTATGATTTAGTTTTAGAGGGTTGTCATGCCTTGTTAGAAAAAATCAAAATAGAAAACCAATTGTAAAGTGACTATAGATGACACATTTTTTGATCCATCACCGAAAGCTAGCTATGACATTTGTTAAAACGTTTGTCATGTAAATAAGTTGATTGGAGTGGAGACTGGGCGACTCCTTGGAGATTAGCGATAGAGGAACGAAGGCTAAGAGCATCACGTCCTGTGATAACGCCTTCGTGACCAATATCCTGTTGCCCTGAAACCCTGGAGCGAGCCTCGCGAGTGAAGCGGTTCATCGGACGCCCCAAGGAAGCTTTGCTTTGTGCGAAAGCGTAGTGCTAACGTAGCGTCAGCAATGTTTTATCTGTGCGAAAGTGCAACGGCAGCAGCAACAAAGCGCCCGGTCGGAACGGAAATCAACCACACGTTATGTTGAAAATTCTATTTTTTTGACAATCAATCCTTAAGAAAGTCACCTTAAACATTGGCATATCTAGCTTTGTAATCATTATTTATGTTATTATTTGCAGAGTAAAGATACGATGAGTATTTAACTTCTTTCAGCAGAGTCTCCTTCCTCTATAGCTGGTGGGATGAATGCTGGTTTAGGTAACTTTTCAGTCGGTGTCTTTTGTACCTGCTGAAAGGAGTTAAAGCCTCCGGCGGATGTCACGGAATCGGAAAGGAGTTCTTTGTGCAAGCACAAAGCCGAATCCGGACGCAATTATGCCAAGGCATAATTGATTTACCTACCATTTACAGATGTGCAGCTGCGCATCTATGATTTTTATAAACTTAAACATTGAAAGAGAGTGGAAACAATGGGTCGTAAGTGGAACAATATTAAAGAAAAGAAAGCGTCTAAAGACCAAAGTACAAGCCGTATTAATGCAAAATTCGGACGCGAAATTTATGTGGCAGCTAAATCAGGCGAGCCAGATCCTGAGTCAAACCGTGCCCTTAAAGTTGTTCTTGAGCGAGCAAAAACATACAGTGTTCCTAAACATATTATTGAAAAAGCAATCGATAAAGCAAAAGGTGGCGGCGATGAAAACTTCGATGAATTACGCTATGAAGGTTTCGGACCAGCTGGAACTATGTTAATCGTTGATGCTTTAACAAATAATGTAAATAGAACAGCTTCTGATGTACGTGCAGCATTTGGTAAAAATAATGGGAATATGGGTGTCAGTGGATCTGTTGCCTACATGTTTGATTCAACAGCAGTTATCGGTTTAGAAGGTAAATCTGCAGATGAAGTTCTTGAAATATTAATGGAAGCAGATCTTGATGCTCGTGATATTCTAGAAGAAGATGAAACTGTAATTATTTATGCAGAGCCAGAACAATTCTTTGCTACACAAGAAGCATTAAAAGCGGCTGGTGTTCAAGAATTTACAGTAGCAGAGCTTTCAATGCTGCCGCAAACAGAAGTAACATTAACTGGTGACGATATCGCGAAATTTGAAAAACTAATTGATGCATTAGAAGATTTAGAAGATGTACAAAATGTTTACCATAATGCAGATCTAGGCGAATAATAATAAATAATTAATCAAACCAGTAGTGTTTAAAGCTACTGGTTTTTTTATTATGAAAACTATTAAGTCAATGAAATTAAGATACCATATTAGATAAATATGACTCTTCGGCAAAACGAGGGGGTGATTTCCGTAAGTAAGTACCTGGAACGGAAATCATCTTCATGTTAGAGAGGGCACTCGTGGATAGAAACGTCAAAGTGATGGATAGAACCACCGAAATCGTGGATAGAAACGTCAAAGTGATGGATAGGACCTCCAAAATCGTGGATAGAAATGTCAAAGTGATGGATAGGACCTCCGGAATCGTGGATAGAAACGTCAAAGTGATGGATAGAACCTCCGAAATCGTGGATAGAAACGTCAAAGTGATGGATAGGACCTCCAAAATCGTGGATTGAATCTTAAACTAGGATAAAAATCAAAAAACTATTTTTCTATTAGGGTATGCCTCTGTAGAAAGATAGTTTTTTTCTTAACTATTAAAACATATTCCGTGTACATAAGTTGATTGGAGTGGAGGTTGGGCGACTCCTTGGGGATCAGCGATAGAGGAACGCAGGCTAAGAGCATCACGTCCTGTGATAACGCCTTCGTGACCTACATCGTGTAGGCCCGAGACCCTGCAGCGCAGCGGATGTTTTCTGTGCGAAAGCGTAGTGCTAACGTAGCGACAGCAACTGGGTTTTGTCTGTGCGAAAGTGCAACGACAGCAACAACAAAAGCGGCTCATCGGACGCCCCCAGGAAGCTTTGCTCTGTGCGAAAGCGTAGTGCTAACGTAGCGGCAGCAACAAAGCGCCCAACCGGAACGGAAATCAATCCCTCATTATAAATCTATATTTGGCTGAAAAATCAAATAATTCATCCTTGCATTGCAATTTACCCATTGTGAAAAAATTCAAACCATAACATAATATAGATTAATAGTCTTGGTGAATGAAGAAGAAAAGGGGGCTAAAGCATGAGGTTTTTACGTTCAATACAGGGGAAATTAATTATTATTTCATTAGCATTATTAATCATACCAAGCTTGATTATAGGCTTAGTTAGTTATAGTAAAGCTAAAAATGGTATGGAGGATATTGGGGAACAAGTTATTCAGAATAGTGTTGAAACTACTCTGCAATTAATCGAGTTAGCAAATGAAAGTGTTGAAAAGGGTGATATTCCTTTAGAAGTTGCGCAGGAGCGAGTGCGGGAGGCGATACTCGGACCGAAGGATAGTGAAGGAAAGAGACCAATCAATTATCCTGGGGATTTGGGAGAGTACGGATATATATACATCTTAGATGAAAAAGGGACATTAACAACTCATCCGACTCGAGAAGGGGACAACCTATGGAAAGATCAAGATAGTAGCGGCAACTATTTTATTCGGGAAGTAACCGAAAAAGCACTTGCTGGTGGGGGTTATACACAATATGAATTTGAGTTACCGGGTCAAGATGTAATAGCTGATAAAATAATTTATTCTGCAAAAGATCCTCACTGGGGATGGATCATAGCATCAGGTACATATATGCAGGACTTTAATAAAGAAGCGAACTCATTATTACTCATTATCGGTATTACATTAGTAGGAGCTATCATTATGGGTACGGTAGTTGTCATAATGGTCTCGAGACATTTGGCTTTACCAGTTCAAAAATTATCTAAACGCGTACGTGAGGTAGCCAAGGGGAATTTGACTGTAGAAATTGAAGATCTACAACGCACAGATGAAATTGGTCAGCTAAATGAAGGCTTTAACGACATGGTAAATCAATTAAAAACACTAATTACAGATGTTGAGGAAACTATTGTAGAAATTCAATCGACATCGTCTAATTTAACATCTGTGGCAGAGGAAACGAACGCTTATGGAGATGAAATAGTAAAAGCAATTAACGAGGTTTCAAGCGGTGCATTAAAGCAAGCTTCAGATGCTGAGGATACAAATAGAACTGCCATTGAGTTTGCTCAGCAGATTGAAATATTGCATGATAAAAATGAAGTAATGCTTGATGCATCTCAACATATGAAGGAATCAAATCAAAAAGGTCTCGTTAATGTAAATGGTTTAAAAGAGAAATCACATGAGTCTTCTGAATTGATTAATAACGTTCAGACTGTATTTAATAGCTTAATTGTGAAAGTTAGGGAAATTGAAGGTATTGTCGGTACCATTACTGAAATTTCTAATCAGACGAATCTACTTGCATTAAATGCATCAATAGAAGCAGCTAGAGCCGGTGAGCAGGGGAAAGGATTTGCAGTTGTTGCTGAGGAGGTACGTAAGCTTGCGGATCAAACATCTGTAGCAACCGAGCTAGTGCGTACAACCATAAAGGGGATTGAAAGTGAAACTAATTTAGTGAACGATGAGATGAAGAAAACAAACGTCATTGTTCGTCAGCAAAATGATTCGGTTGCCATAACAGAATCATCCTTTAAGGAAATCGAATTAGCTGTAGAGAAAATTATTGCTGTCATTGGGGACATGACTGCGGGCGTAGAATATTTGAATAGCTCAAAGGATAACATTATACAATCTATCGAAAGTATTGCGATGATTAGTGAGAAAAATGCTGCTGCTTCAGAGGAAGTAACGGCATCTGTTGATGAACAACAGCATGCCATTCAAATTGTTAGTGAATCTTCCAATGATTTAACGGATGAAATAACGGCATTACAGGACTCGATTAAGCGTTTTATATTAAGATAATCAATCAGGATGTTTGTACAAAATTACTCGTACAAGCATCCTTTTTCTTCACTCATCGTTAATAAAAGGTAAAGGAGGGGAGAATTGTGAAAAAAATGGGTGTTAAGAGTTGGTATTGTGCTACTCGCTGTGGGTGGTGTTGTTTATATTTGGCTCGGCGAGGAGATGAAACAAGGTGTCCAGCCGGTTGCAAATGGCACAGCTGAATACGTGATTGTACTAGGGGCGAAGGTAAAACCGGGGGGAGTTCCATCGCTTTCTTTGAAAAATAGATTAGAGGAGGCTGTTAAGCATTTAAATAAGTATCCTCATGTGAAAGTGATTGTTTCAGGCGGGCAAGGAGCGGATGAAGATCGGACAGAGGCTTCTGTCATGCTTAAGTACTTACAGGATAACGGTATTGATACGAACAGAATATTAGTGGAAGACCAATCTACATCCACTTATGAGAATTTATTGTTTTCTAAAGAACTATTGCCTGCAGGAACAAAGCGAATCACGATTGTCTCTAATGATTTTCATTTGAAACGTGCAAAATATTTAGCTGAGTCTTTAGATTTTGAAGTAGATGTCGTTGCGGCAAAAACACCAAAATCAGTGGAAGCAAAGCTAAAACTACGTGAAAGGGCAGCACTATTAAAAACATATATAATTGGTTACTAAATTGTTTCTTAATATGATAGATTTGTCATATAATAGAAAGATAACGGGGTATATGACAGAAAGAGGGGATTTCAATGGAAACGTTTAAAGACTATGAATACAGCCGTCCAAATATTGAGGTAATGAAAGAGCAACAATTATCTTTAATTGAGCAATTTAAAAATGCTCAAACGATGGACGAACAAAGCGGGATAATCGGAAAGTTAAACGCATTAAGTAATGATTATGCTACAATGGCGAACTTAGTGTATATTCGTGCTTCAATTGATACAAATGATGAATTTTATCATGCAGAACGCGATTATTTCGACGAGGTTGGCCCTGAGCTAGAAGAGGTAACAACAGAATATTATAAAGCACTAATCGTTTCTCCATTCCGTGAACAGTTAGAAGAAAAATGGGGTCAGCAGTTATTCGATTTAGCAACCTATCAAATTAAAGGCTTTTCACCAACAGTCATTGATTTAATGCAAAAGGAGAATAAGCTTGTTTCAGAATACAATAAACTAGTTGCCTCTGCGCAAATTGATTTTAATGGTGAAACATTAACACTTGCACAACTTGGACCATATGCAGAGTCTACTGATCGTGCAATGCGTAAGGCGGCAACAGATGCACGCTTTGGCTTTTTTGCGGGCCATGAAGAGGAGTTTGATCGATTATATGATGAACTTGTCAAGGTGCGTCATGAAATTGCTGTTAAATTAGGATATAAAAACTATGTTGAGCTAGGCTATATTCGAATGAATCGCATTGATTATAACGCAGAAATGGTACAGAAATTCCGTGACCAAGTTCGTGATTTGATCGTACCACTTGCAACAAAATTATACGAACGTCAGGCAAAACGTATTGGTATTTCTGACTTTAAGTTCTATGATGAAGCATTAAACTTTTTATCAGGAAATGCTACACCAAAAGGCGATCCGGAGTGGATTGTTGCGAACGGTAAAAAAATGTATGAAGAACTATCACCTGAAACTGGTGAATTTTTCAACTTCATGATTGACCATGATTTAATGGACTTAGTGGCGAAGAAAGGAAAAGAGAGTGGCGGTTATTGTACATTTATCGAAAACTATCACTCACCATTTATCTTCTCGAACTTTAATGGTACTTCAGGCGATATCGATGTGTTAACACATGAAGCCGGACATGCTTTCCAAGTTTATTCAAGCCGTAACATTGGTATCCCAGAATACCTATGGCCAACATATGAGTCTTGTGAAATTCATTCGATGAGTATGGAATTTTTCACATGGCCATGGATGGAGTTATTCTTTAAGGAAGATACAGAAAAATATAAGTTTACACACTTAAGTAGCGGCTTATTATTCCTTCCTTACGGTGTAGCAGTTGATGAGTTCCAGCATGTTATCTACGAAAATCCGAATATGACACCAGCTGAACGCAAGGCTGCATGGAAAAAGATTGAGGAAACATATTTACCGCACCGTGACTATGATCATAACAGCTATCTAGAAGCTGGTGGTATATGGCAACGTCAGGGACATATTTATGCGAGTCCGTTCTATTACATTGATTACACGTTAGCGCAAATTTGTGCATTCCAATTCTGGAAACGTTCACGTGAAGAATTTGAAGCTGCTTGGAAGGATTATATCCATTTATGTGGTTTAGGGGGCTCTATGTCCTTTACAAAGCTTGTAAAAGAAGCAGGCTTAATTTCGCCATTTGAGGACGGCTGTGTTGAATCCGTAATCGGTGATATTGAAGATTACTTAAATTCAGTAGACGATACAAAATTATAAACAGTTAAGTTATGCAACAGAAGTGAAGATTCGCTATACTCCTACGGGAAAACAAGTTATGCAAGCCCTTTTAGATGCTTTTGCATAGAGAGGCTTGCGGAACGTCCGTGGGAGGGTAGCGGATTTTTTTGTTTAAAAACCTATTTTATTTGATAATAAATAATAGGATACTTGCGAAATGGTAAATATATAAGTAGTATCTTCATTATATGTGATAAAAGGAAGTGAATGAAAGTGACGAGGAAAGTTTGGTTTCAAGTAGGTGTAGGGTTTTTACTTGTTCTATTAATCATTAAATATTTTGTAGAGATTCATTGGATCTTTTCACCGCTTGTCATTATTTTAAAAACTATTTTTGTCCCTTTGTTACTTGGTGGTGTTTTGTACTATGTAACAGAGCCGATTCAAAGGTTTTTAGAAAAACATAGATGGCCGAGATGGTCAAGTATATTGGCAATAGTCATTGGACTTATGGCAATCGCTGTTGGCTTTGGTTGGGTTGTTGGTAATCCGATTGCAGAACAGTTAAATAAGCTAGTGAAAAATATACCAATGATTAGTAAAAGTATTCAAGATGCAACTGACTACGTGGTGAGAAATATGGAAAACTTCCCACCGCAGTTAAAAGAGATGATCGATAGTATCGCGAATTCTGTACAAGATATTGCCATTGTGGCAAGTAAGGGACTAGTTTCGTTTTTACAATCAGTTGTATCTGTCTCTTTATTAGCTATTTTAATTCCATTCTTCTTTATCTTTATGTTGAAGGATCATGAAAAATTTGCACCATCAATTTATAAATATTTCAGTGGTGAGCGCCGTGAATGGGTGAAGAAGACGTTAAGTGAAATTGATGGTGTTCTACGTAGCTATATTCAAGGGCAGCTGCAAATTAGTTTTTTACTAGCGCTCATTATGTTTGTCGGGTATTTAATGATGGGTCTAGAGTATTCGTTGCTACTTGTTATATTCGCGTTCTTTATGAATATGATTCCATTTATTGGACCTTGGATTGCCTTTGCGCCAGCAGTAGTTGTAGCAGTTATTCAGGATCCCGTTCTAGTAATATGGGTTTCAGTTGTCACACTCGTGGCACAGCAAATTGATAGTAACTTTATAACACCTAATGTTATGGGGAAAACACTCGATATACATCCGTTAACAGTTATTACGATTATTTTAGCGGCGGGTAATATTGCAGGCTTCATCGGCATTCTTATTGCTGTACCATTCTATGCCGTATTAAAAGTGATTGTATCCAATATTTATGATCAGCGTAACGCGATTAAGAATAAGGCTACGAAGTCAGTATAGGAGTCGAAAAAAATGGAACAGGAAATTGTGAAAGTTTTTAATGAGCAGCATGAACAGATTGGGACAGCAACAAGAGCAGAAGTACATGAAAAAGGGCTGTGGCATGAAACATTCCACTGTTGGCTTGTCAATGAGGACTATATTTATTTCCAAATCCGTAGTGCACAAAAAAAGGACTACCCTGGTTTACTTGATATTACAGCGGCAGGGCATCTGTTAGCCACCGAGACAGTAGAATCAGGAATACGTGAAGTGAAGGAAGAGCTAGGACTTGATATTCACGTTCACGAAGTTGTTAAAATGGGCATGACGTCTTGTAGTATCGTTTCGGAAAATATGATCGACAATGAGTTTTGTCATGTTTATACATATCCATTCAAACATGATTGGGATTCATTTGAGCTACAATATGAAGAAGTATCAGGGGTCGTTAGAGCAAAGCTTGATGAGGCAGAGGCCTTCTTTTTAGGCGAAACAGCTACTCTTAATATTGAAGGCTATGAATATTTCCCTGATGGTCAACGAGTGAAAATTGTGCGCCCAGTTAGTACTGCACAATTTATTCCTTATCGAGAACTATACGTTGCGCATGTTATTCAGTTTGTAAAAGAAAAAATGTTATGAATTGTAGGAGACTGAAAAAGTCTTCCATAAGAATTCTAGCAAAATTGTAAAAGGTAAAATCCGCTTCGCTTTCCTTGGACAGTGTATGAGCCGCATCGGTGTGCTCTTGCTCTATCCGCAGGGAGTTTTAAGCGGATTTTTTTACCTTTATATTAGATAATTATTAGGCTCTGGCTTTCGTAAATATACTACTATTTTTGTCTTATCATCAAAAGTTAGGGTTATTATTTTTTTAGGGTATGCCATGTGAATAAGTTGATTGGAGTGGAGATAGGGCGACTCCTTGGGGATCAGCGTCACAGATGAGACCCTGGAGCGAAGCGAAGCGGCTCATCGGACGCCCCCAGGAAAGCGCCCTGTCGGAACGGAAATCAACCACACACTATGGATGAGGAGCCACTATTTTCACTTTTAGAACTGCGTATTTTACTTCGATATAACAGGAAAAATAAGTTATACTGTAAGGTAGATTGAATAGAAAAGGAGCATTTTTATATGCTAACATTTGAACAAAAACAAACTATTATTGAGTCATTCCCTGAACTTACAAAGAAGGAGATTTCATTAAAACGCTTAAATTATCACTTGATGGATAGCCTTTATGAAAAGACCATTGTTGTAGAAAAGCTACATCCAAATGGCAACGGCTTTGTCTTTGTTGGAGATTTATTGAGCTATGAGGAAGAAGCAAATGATAAAGGCCTTGTAAATATTCGTGACTACAATGAACAACAGCTTCGTGAAATTATTGAAGATTCCATTCAATATTTATCGGAAGAAGAAGAGCAAGAGCCAATTGAAGAGATATGGCAAAGTCGTGAAGGTGTTCAATTAAAGCTAGCCTTTGAGCAACGTTCTTGGAATGTTTATCATGGCGAAAATTTAGAGGAAGCCTTTGGTACACATGATGCTGCGAAAGAATATTTACTAGAAGAGGGCTTTCGTAAAAAGAAATAAGTAACCCGGGGGATCATAACAAATGAATGGGAAAAAAATAGTGGGAATAGTGATTGTTTCTGTTATAGCTGTATGTTTAATTTCAGTATTTTCGATTAAAAACTTTTATAAAAATAATGTGGAACAGCCAAATCGTGAAAATCGAGAAATTAATAAGTCCAAGAGCTTGAATTTAATTTTGCCGCAGGCTACAATTATCTCGAATTCAAGATAATTGAGAGGTGAACTGTCAATGCAGCACGTTTTTCATAAAGGAACAGATGAAACAAAACCAATTTTTTTACTGTTACATGGTACAGGTGGAAATGAACAAAGCTTAATTGGTCTTGCAAAGGAAATTGATGATACAGCAAGCATTTTAAGTGTGCGTGGAAATGTGCTTGAAAATGGCATGCCACGCTTTTTCCGTCGATTGGCGGAGGGTGTTTTTGATCTAGAGGATTTAATTTTCCGTACGAAGGAATTAAATGACTTTCTATTAGAGGCAGCGCAGCAGTATAGCTTTGATCGTAATCGAGTTGTTGCTATTGGCTATTCAAATGGCGCAAATATTGCTGCTAGCCTATTATTCCATTTTGAGGATGCTCTAACAGGCGCAATACTGCATCATCCAATGGTGCCTAGACGTGGTATTGAATTGCCTGCACTTTCTTCAATCCCTGTTTTTATTGGTGCTGGAACGAATGACCCAATGTGTTCTGCACAGGAATCGGAAGACTTACAGGCGCTTTTAACGTCAGCAGGGGCAGAGGTAACGACGAAGTGGTTTCATTATGGTCATCAGCTAACGATGCCTGAGGTAGAAGCAGCTAAAGAATGGTACGACCGTATTTATTCAAAATAAGAAAAATCCGCAACCTTTGAGTGAGGGAGAGCTCACGGAAGGTTGCGGATTTTTTTACTTCTTTCAGTCGACTTCGGACGTAATTATGCCAAGCTATAATTGATCTCTATCTATTCTGTTTCTTCGCAAAGGGTAGCCACCAATTCCAATCCCCGAGGAGCTTCATAAGACTTGGTACGAGCATTAGACGAATAATAGTGGCATCGATGGCAACTGCAATGGCTATACCAACACCAATTTGCTTCACTGGCATCACATCTGTGAAAGCGAATGCCCCTGTTATGACAATCATAATAAGCGCTGCTGACGTAATGATACGACTTGTAGAGGTTAGACCATCAATCGTAGCACGTGTATTATCCGCATCTTTTTGATATTCCTCTTGAATACGTGATATTAAAAAGACTTCATAGTCCATACTTAAGCCGAATACAAGGCAAAATACAATGACTGGAATTATGAGTACAATCGTACCAGCTTCAATTCCTAAATGTCCGTATTGGAAAATATAGACGAGAATACCGAAGGCCGATGAAAGTCCAATGATATTCATAATAATCGCTTTCAGTGGGATTAAAATCGAACGGAAAGCGAGCATTAAAATAAAGAATGTTGATATGATAATAATGGTTACGGCCAAGAAAATTTTACTAGAGATTTCATCAAAAATTTCTTGGTTGAATTTCGCAGGACCGCCGAGTGCAAAATTGACACCTAAATCTTGATCTTTCCAAGTTCGAGCGAATTTTTGAGCGGTAGTTGATGAACCAGCTGCATCCAATGTAATTGGGATAAAGAGTTGATTGCCCTTAGAAAACGTATCTTGAATTGGTTTTAATTGTTCTGCCACTTGTGGAATTTCCAAAGAAGCAGTTAGTTCCTCGGGTGACTTAATGTTCGCAGTCGTATAAATGGTTGATACATCATTTACCAGTGGGTCATCGAGTAACTTTTCTTGAATAGTGTAAATAAGCTCACGTGCCTCACTATCTTCCCAGCCTTCCTTACGTTCTGCTAGTAAATATAAAGTGGAGGTATCACCAAGTCCAAACGTTTCATCTAATTTATCATAAGCTGCACGTGCCTCATATTTTGTCGGTAATGAATCCACCTGAGGAATTGTAAGTTTAATATCCTTCAATGGAATCATACCAATACCTAGTAATAATAATGCTGCAATAACGATGGTAACGGGATGTTTCATAACAAAACCTGCAAAGCCACGCCAACGATTTGCACCATCAGGCTTTACACGTAATAATCGCCATTTATTTAGGCGGTCCCCTAGTAGTGTCATAGTAGCAGGAAGCAAGGTTAAGCCAGAAAGTACGGCAAGTAATACAACAATGGTACCTCCTAAAGCGATATTGTGAAATATTTCGACGTCAATGACAATCATGGCACCTAAACCGATCATGACGCACACAGCAGAAAAGATGATAGAACGACCAGCTGTCTGAATAGCCGTTTGAATAGCTTGTACAATGGATGTATGGGCACGTTCTTCGCGATATCGGTTAATAAACAATAAGGCGAAATCAATGCTTAATGCTAGTCCAAGCATTGGTACTATATTTAACACAAAAATCGATAAATTCACATTACCGCTAAGCAGTGTTAAAATTCCGAACGCAGTGACAACAGTGACAACACCAATAATGATCGGTAAGATTGAGGCTACAACAGTACCAAAAGCTAGTAATAGCACTATGATAGCGATTGGTAAGCCAATTGCTTCCGCTGACGCCAAATCCTTTTGACTGGCTGTATTGATGTCCTCTGAAATAACAGGCCCACCTGTAATGCTCACTCCATCATCCTCTATTAAAGAACGGATGTCCTTCACTACATCAGGTAGATTTTCAACATCATTTTTAATATGAACCATGGCATAGGCTATACCATTCTTTTGTAAAGAGGGATCATCAAGCGGTGACTGGATTGAATGAATCTCCTTTACTTTTTCTAACTTTTTTAAAGTATCTTGAATTTTCTTATCCTCGGCCGGATCAAATACGACTAAGATTGTATCAGAAGGCAAATCAAATGTTTCTGCCAGCTCATTTGTGACGTAGGTATGATCTCCCTCAACAAAAAAGCCGTCTCCTTGAAGTTTGCTTGGAAGTTGCATGGCAAACATAGCCATCGCTATAAAAATGACGAACCATATTGCCACGATAGCTTTTGCGTGAGCTGTAATAAAGGCTGAAAAAGTTTTCATAGTAGTGTACGATCCTCCTTATAAATAGTGTAAAGGATGTGTCACATTTTGTCGTGTGATAATGTAAAGACTCCTGTCCGACAAGGAACAGGAGTCTTAGTATGCGATCAAAATCAATTATGCCTTGGCGTAATTCCGTGACTTCCGCCAGAGGCTTTAACTTCTTTCAGGAATGAAGTTAAAAGAATAAAGATAACAAAAAGTAAATAACAGTTGCCATAACGGCTGAAATTGGCATTGTAATAATCCAAGTAGTTACGATTTTACGTGCCATTCCCCAGTTTACACCACGAACACGTTGTGCCGAGCCGACACCCATGATAGAGGAAGAAATAACGTGTGTTGTGGATACCGGCAGGTGAATTAATGTAGCACCGAAGATAACTGAGGCAGAAGCTAAATCTGCTGCTACCCCATTTACAGGACGGATTTTCATGATTTTACCGCCGACTGTTTTAATAATTTTATAGCCACCGATAGAGGTACCAAGCCCCATTGCAGTTGCTGCTGATGCTCGTACCCAAAAAGGAATTTCATCTCCTGTATGCAAACCGGCCGCGATTAATGCCATTGTCATAATCCCCATTGCTTTTTGCGCATCGTTTGTACCATGTGTAAAAGATTGAATGGCAGCAGTGAAAATTTGCATTGTACGGAAACCTTTATTCGTACGATATAAATTTAAGTTTTTAAACAATAATTTAAATAGTGTCATCATAATAAAACCAGCACAAATTGCAAGGATTGGAGATAGCACTAGTGCCATAATGATTTTAGTAAAACCGCTATAGTTTAGAACTCCGAAGCCGGAAGATGCAACTGCTGCACCAGCAATGGATCCAATCAGAGTGTGAGAAGAACTTGATGGAATACCGAAATACCATGTAAGTAAGTTCCATATAATAGCTGAAATTAATGCTGCTAAAATAACGACTGAGCCTGTCGTGTCTCCTGGAAAGGCATTTAAAGCGAATGGATCCACAATGTCTTTTGTTAGAGCCTTTGCAACACCGACGAAGGTAATCGCTCCGATAAAGTTCATCGTTGCAGCCAGCAAGATGGCTACACGAGGTTTCAATGCTCTAGTGGAAACTGAAGTTGCGATAGCATTTGCTGTATCGTGGAAGCCATTGATAAAGTCAAATGTTAGGGCAAAGATAACGACCAGTACGGTTAGAATAATGATTGTGTTCATTGTAAGTGCCCATCTCCTAATTACGCATTACGCATGATAATTGTTTCCATTGTATTTGCAACGTTTTGGCAATGATCAGCGATATCTTCAAGTTGCTCATATATATCTTTATATTTAATAAGTCGAATTGGATCTTTTTCATTTACAAATAATTTTTTAATAGATGAACGTTGTACTTCATCACATTCACGTTCATAGTCCTTAATAAGGATTGCGTGTGGGCGCATGCCAATAAGATTCTTTTTCTTTAACTCTTCTGTTGCTTTAACAATTTCATCAGCACTTTTTGAAATATAGCCTAAGAAAGTACGCATTGATTCATCAACTTCTGTTAGGGAAAACATTTCAAAATGAGCGATACAATGCTCTGTACCATCTAATACATCGTCCATACGAATAGCAAATTCGAGAATATCTTCGCGTTCGATAGGTGTCATAAATGATTTGTTTAGCATCACGATCAGTTCATGAATAAGTTTATCACCAGCTGTTTCGTAATTTTTCATAGTAATGCTAATCTCTTTTAGGTCAGCTACACTGTTAATACGAAAATCATTTGCGTAATGTACGGCCTCTCTCATATTCTCAGCAATTTTATGCAAAGCTATAAAGAAAGGGTCTTGTTTTTTTGAGTTAAGCATGTAAATCGAATCCTCCTGGATATAAATAAATTAGCCTCTAAACTTTACTATCATAACAAAATCTTTAATTTTTCTACATAAAATTCATCTAATCTACACAAAACTTTACATTCCTGTAATATACAAATTGTTCACAAAATAATGAAAGTATCTCTGTGTTTATTTTTATTAATACAGATAAACACTTTAAAAATAGTGTTTTTAAAGATTTATACCTGCTGTTTAATACAAAAATAATACTATCTGGACATAATATTTAGAAAACATATTAAATGAATTGTAAAGAGAATGTAAAGGTGTCGTTTTACTAAAAGTTTTCCCTTTTTCTTAAGAATATCTTCATTTTTATCCTTCAACTTTATTAAGAATTCTTGACTACAATGGAGAAAGTATGAGAAAGGGGCGTTTATTTGAAAATGATTCAAGTCGAGAACTTACAACATACATTTTTAATAGGAAAAAAAGGCAAGGAAAAACAGGTTCCGGTATTAAAAGGTGTCAACTTCGAGGTGAAAAAAGGGGAGATTGTCGCAATTGTTGGTAAAAGTGGCTCTGGAAAATCAACTTTATTACAAACGTTAGCTGGATTTATGAAGGCTGAACAAGGGTCTATTAAGATAAACGGAAAGGAAATAGCTAATCTCACGGAAGCGGAGAGTGCAGCTTTTCGCTTGCGACAGTTTGGATTTATCTTCCAAAACTTTCAACTGATGCCTGGCTTAACGGCGTTTGAAAATATAGAATTGCCATTAAAATTACAGGGTACTAAGAAAGCTGTGCGTAAAGCAAAGGTGCAAAAAATAATGGACAAGGTGGGTCTAACAGAGGTGGCAGACCATTACCCAAATGAATTATCAGGTGGTCAGCAACAGCGTGTTAGTATTGCCAGAGCTCTGATTACAAATCCACCTATTTTATTGGCGGATGAGCCGACAGGAAGTCTTGATTCAGAAACAGAGCAAGATATATTGTTGCTTATTCAAAGTTTAAACCGTGAGCTTGGTTTAACATTTGTCATCATTACTCACGACGAGGAAGTAGCAACAATAGCACATCGACAATTCCGTATGTATGATGGTGAGCTTGTGAAGGAGGAAGCATAGCATGTTATTTAAAGATCAATTAGATTTTGTAACACAGCATATAAAGAAAAATAAAGTACGCGTTTTTATGACTGTGTTAGCAGCAACAATGGGCTGTGCATTTTTAATTGTCCTTGCATCAGTCGGATTTGGGCTTCAAGATTCATTGCGCAATGAAATACTATCGAATGAAAAAGTTACGAAAATTCAAGTGTTTGGCGATAAACAATTTACTGAAGATGAAATACATGAAATAAAAGGTATAGAGCATGTGGAAACGGTGCTGGAAACGATTACTGTCAATGCACCCGCACACTCATTTTTTGAGGGACGTGATACAAACTCTAATTTATACGTTACTAATATGCAGAATTTTGAGCAAGTGAATGGCAAACTTGCGGAAGGGAAGTATCCATCAAAGCCAAACGAAATCATTGTAGGTTATCATTTTGCTCAAACATTATTAAATGATGCTGAACGCAATATTATTGTTGAAAAAAATAAAAAAGCTGAAGCGGAAGGCACGTATTATGATGGCAATGAAGAAGGTTATAAGGATTCTTTAATTGGTAAAGAGATTGAAATGTCTTTAGTTCCTAATACGGGTACTGTAGAAGAGACAGAGAAGATGAAATATACAATTGTCGGTGTGATGGAGAAGCCTTCTAATGATTGGATGATAAATAACTCCGTTTATGTGAGTGTAGAGCAAAAGCCTGTGCTAGCTGCAAATTTAGTAGCAGGTGATGTTAAAGAGGATGAAATGTTTTATTCGGAGTTTAATATTTTTGCTGATAGTATGGAAAATGTTAAGCCGATATTAGACAAACTAAAAGACAAAGGTTATAGCGTATACTCGGTTACTGAAGAATTGGATCAAATGAATGTATTTTTCCTAGTGTTAAAAATCGGTTTAATATTTGTAGGAACAATTGCTGTATTAATCGCATCAATAGGTATTTTCAATACTATGACTATGGCAGTTACTGAGCGTACTCGTGAAATCGGTGTTTTAAAGGCAATCGGGGCAAGTCCGAAGCTTATTCAACGATTGTTCTTAATGGAAAGCACTTTCATCGGTATTGTGGGTACTTTGATCGCTGTAGCAATTTCGTATGTCATTAGCTTTGTGGCAAATGCTGCATTGCCTTTAATTCTTGAAGCAGCAACAGGTGAAGATGCTTTTAGTAAGAGTGATATTATATTTTCATTAATTCCGTGGCAGCTTGTTATTATTGCATCAGCGATTAGTATTGGTGTAGCGATGATTTCAGGCTATCGCCCAGCACGTAAGGCCACTAAAATTGACGTTATTCAAGCGTTACGACAAGAACTATAATTTGAAAGGGCAGTCCAGAAGTTTTGGACTGCCCTTTCAATTTGATTGAACAAAATTCAGAGATACTAGTGGCAAGGAGACGAATACCTGCGCTTCAATCACAAATATCTGTGAATATGTTACAAGTACTCTTGTAACTCATTTGCTAAAAATGGTGTAGCATTTAGTAACTTTAAAAATGCATCATAGTTAGCACGTTGTTCCACGCTTGGCTTTTTGCCTGTACGATATGCTCGGATTAGAATGTTTTTCGGTGTATTTTCCATATCAATAAATTCCAGCAATTGAGCCTCGTAGCCAACTAGTGATAAAATTTCTGCTCGGATTGCGTCGGTTGCGAGCGCTGCGAAACGTTCCCGTACTAGGCCGTGCTGAAGCATGATATCAAGTGCTGGTGCGTTAAGTTGGCGATTTAGCTCATGCTGGCAACAAGGAACACTTAAAATAACGCTCGCTCCCCATTTTACAGCGCGGGCTAATGCCATATCTGTAGCAACATCACAGGCGTGAAGCGTCACCACCATGTCCACAGCAGACTCATCATTGTAATCATTAATATCTCCTACTAGAAATTCGAGTTGCTCATAGCCTAAATCCTGTGCAATTCGTGAACATTCTTCTATGACTTCTTTCTTTAAATCTAAGCCAGTGACACGAATATCTAAGCCTTTTTCAACTTTTAAATAATGGTATAGGGCGAATGTTAAATAGGATTTGCCTGAGCCGAAATCTAAAATACGAACCTGACGATCCTTTGGTAAATATGTTAATGCATCATCTATAAATTCGATGAAGCGGTTAATTTGTTTAAATTTATCGTATTTTTGTTTTTTTACTTTTCCTTCTTCTGTTTGCACCCCAAGACGAATTAAAAAGGGGTATGGCTTATCTTCAGCTAGTAAATAGTTTTTCTTGCGATTATGTGCTAAGTTTACTTGCTTTGGAGCCGAGGATTCATCAGATTTCCATAGTACTTTGTTCTTTTTTGATAGTTGTACATGTACTTTTTCATCCATAAAATCAATATGTGCTTGACGGTAATCGTTAAAAATTGCTTCTAGCTTCGCAGGGAAATCTTCTAATAGAATGTTTTCGTGTTTTAAAATACGTTCAAATTGGTATTCAATTTGTATATGATAAACTTCCTTAAGCAATAGAGGCTTTAGTTTGATACGTTTTACTTCGTTTGATTTCATACGAGGTTGACTGATTGTAGCAGTAACGAGCTGCTGTTGTAAAATTAGCTCCATAAGCTGGGCTTTCATTTCTTCAAATGTCATACATTTCGCCTTCTTTATCGTGTAATAGATGGCACTAGTTTATCACATTTTATGCAGTACAATGTTACTTTACATTTCGGAATTAGTTTTCTAAATGATTATAGGTTGAATTGTCTATTTGTGGTATTTTTATTATAAGGTTTTTACTAAAGAAGACTAACTGGGAAAGAGGAGGAGAAATATGTCGGCAAACATGTATCAATTACTTGCGATTATTATTTATATGGTCGCTATGCTAGGGATCGGTTGGTATGCATTTATTAAAACATCGAATTTAACGGATTACATGCTTGGTGGGCGTTCGCTTGGTCCTGCTGTCACAGCGTTGAGCGCAGGTGCGGCAGATATGTCTGGCTGGTTGTTAATGGGTTTACCAGGTGCAATCTATTTAAATGGACTTGTTGAGGCCTGGATTGCCATTGGTTTAACAATTGGCGCTTATTTGAATTGGTTATTGGTAGCACCAAGGTTGCGTGTATATACACAAGTTTCTAATGACTCAATTACCATTCCGAGTTATTTAGATAATCGTTTACGTGACAATACAAAGTTAATAAGAATTGCGTCAGGTATTATTATTTTAATCTTTTTTACATTTTATGTTTCTTCAGGAATGGTAGCAGGAGGCAAGTTTTTCGATAGTTCCTTTGGATATGACTATCACACGGGCTTATTAATTGTATCTGGGGTTGTTGTGGCATATACATTATTTGGAGGATTTTTAGCGGTTAGTTATACAGACTTTTTACAAGGTCTAATTATGTTTTTAGCGCTTATTACTGTACCGTTATTCGGATTATTTTTAACAGGTGGAATTGGAGACACAATAGACTCCATTAAAATGGTGGATCCTCAACATTTGAGCTTATTACCTTCTACTGCAACAGCAGCAGTCGTTATTTCATCACTTGCATGGGGACTAGGTTATTTTGGACAACCACATATTATCGTACGCTTTATGGCCATTAGCTCAGTAAAAGAAACAAAGCAGGCTCGTCGTATCGGTATTGGTTGGATGATGTTAAGCCTATTAGGGGCACTTGCCACAGCTTTGGTAGGTGTTGCATATTTTGAGCAAAATGCAGGTGAGCTAAAGGACGCTGAGACAGTATTTATTGTGCTTGGTCAAATATTATTCCATCCATTTATTGCAGGCATCATGCTAGCTGCTATATTAGCCGCAGTAATGAGTACCATTTCATCACAATTAATTGTTACTTCGTCAGCGCTTGTAGAAGACATTTACAAAGCGTTGTTTAATAAAACAGCGGACGATAAGCATTATGTCTTTATTGGTCGTGTTGCTGTTTTAGTTGTAGCTATTGTCGCAGCGTTTTTAGCATGGAACCCAGACAGTTCTATTTTAAACTTAGTGGGCTTCGCTTGGGCTGGCTTCGGTGCGGCGTTCGGTCCTGTAATATTGCTGTCACTATATTGGAGAAAATTAACGAATTACGGAGCACTCAGTGGGATGGTGACAGGGGCTGCAACAGCTTTTATCTGGGGGAAAATTGACGTTTTATCAGATGCCTTATATGAGATTGTTCCAGGTTTCTTAGTGTGCTTAATCGTTGCGGTAGTTGTCAGTATTGTAACTTATAAACCGAATAAGGATATTGAAGATGAATTCAATCGTACTGAAGTATTACTAAAAGAAGAACGGTAGTAAATGAATGAGAATGCGCCTTTTGCTTAGGAGGGCGCATTTTTAGGTATGAACGTTAGTAAAAGCAAGAGTTAGCTTTTAAACGACGCGGATTAGTGCATTATATGGTAAGATGGAGAAAATTTGTCGTAGTAGTACTAAGGTATTGGTGGGAGGTTTGTGGATGGATAGAATTAAAGAAGTAGATATTTTATTGGAAAAAGCCATTTTGGTTGGCGTAAATTTACGGAATGATGAGCATTTTGATTATTCAATGGAAGAGCTAGAAAATTTAGCTGAAGCTTTAAATGTTGAAGTTGCTGGCATTATCACGCAAAACTTAGAGCGCATTACGCCATCTCATTATGTTGGTACTGGTAAAATTGAAGAAATAAAAAACTTTTATGATGAAGCACAAGCGAATTTAGTGATTTTTAATGATGAATTATCACCTTCACAAATCCGTAATTTAGAGCGTGATTTAGAGACGAAGGTTATTGATAGAACGATGTTGATTTTGGATATTTTTGGACGTCGTGCTAAAACACGTGAAGCACAGATGCAGGTCGAGTTAGCTCAATTGCAATATATGCTACCGCGATTAGTCGGCTTGCATGCGTCTCTCAGCCGTCAAGGTGGTGGCACAGGTGGTGGCTTTAAAAACCGTGGTGCTGGTGAAACAAAACTAGAACTAGACCGTCGAAAAATTGAGGATCAGATTGCGAAAATTAAGAAGGAGCTAGAGCATGTAAAGGAACAACGAGAGACGCAGCGTAAGCAACGACGCAAAAACGCTATCCCTGTCGTTTCCATTGTTGGTTATACGAATGCTGGTAAGTCAACTATTATGAATCAGCTACTTGCTAAGATAGGGCAAGAAGATCATAAACAAGTGTTTGAAAAGGATATGCTTTTTGCCACACTTGAAACATCTGTCCGTCAAATAGAATTGCCAGATAAAAAGACATTCTTATTAACAGATACAGTTGGTTTCGTCAGCAAACTACCACATCATCTAGTAAAGGCGTTCCGCTCAACATTAGAAGAAGCTCGCGATGCCGACTTATTACTACATGTTGTGGATGTTTCTAATTCTGAGCACGGCTTTATGATGGAAGTAACAAATGAAACGCTTAAAGCGGTTGGTGTTGAGGGGATTCCGACAATTTATGTATATAATAAAGCTGATATAGCAAACGTCCCATACCCTGTTGTCAGCGGTGATAATATTTGGATTTCAGCGAAGCAAGGGATTGGATTAGAGGAATTACTACAAATGATACGTCAGCATATTTTCTCTGATTATATAACATGTAAAATGCTTATTCCGTATGAACAAGGGAATATCGTATCTTATTTAAATGAACATGCCTCTGTCTATGAAACAGCATATGAAGAAAATGGTACGTTGCTAACACTAGAGGTAAAAGAAGCGGATTATGCAAAATATCAGCAATTTGTAATTAAATAACATTATTGTTCTAAAAGTATGCCAGAGGTACTTCGCTTCTAGCATGCTTTTTTTGTTAAAATGCGTCATCGTGAAAGCAGTTTTGTATCGCGGTACATGAAATTTTAGATAATCCTAGCTAGTTTGTTAAAAAAATAAAAAATCTGACTATAATATATTTTAGAATAATTTTTTGTGGGGTTTGTAATTTAGTGTGTATCGAGGAGTAAAAAACTTAGGAATATCAATGGTTTTGGTATAATTACAGAAAAATCATTCAGAATATATAGAAAAGTGATAAATTTTCAACATTTTTTAAAACTCTTGAAAAAGTTTTTAAAACACTTTAGTATGATGAAATAAAGTTTTTTATCCTTATCAATGGGTAATAATATTTTTATTAAATAATGAAATTGGGAGAGGATATTTTTATGTCTACTAAAGATGAAATTGTAAAATCCGTCCCTCAAAATGGCTTTGTCGGACACCCTAAAGGGCTCTTTACATTATTTTTCACAGAATTTTGGGAACGATTCTCATACTATGGTATGCGAGCAATTCTGATTTTCTTTATGTATTATGAATTGAATGAAGGCGGTCTAGGTCTGGATCGTGGAACAGCGAACTCCATTATGGCCATCTACGGCTCACTTGTTTATATGTCGGGAATAATTGGTGGCTGGATTGCCGATCGACTGTTAGGTACACGTAGAACTATTTTCTATGGTGGCGTGTTCATTATGATTGGTCATTTACTGCTAGCGTTACCTGGTGGCGTGGGCATGTTATTTGCGTCAATGGCCTTTATTGTCATCGGGACAGGCTTATTAAAACCGAATGTTTCTAGCGTTGTTGGAGATGTTTATGCTGAAACTGATAATCGTCGTGATGCAGGTTTTTCAATTTTCTATATGGGTATTAATATGGGGGCATTCATTGCACCATTTATTGTCGGAACAATTGGACAAAAGTATAGTTTCCACCTTGGCTTCGGTATGGCAGGGTTAGGGATGTTAATTGGTTTAATTGTTTATAAATTAACAGAGAAAAAATATTTAGGCAAAGCAGGCTTACAAGTAAACAATCCATTAAAGCCTGAAGAGCGAAAAAGAGTCTTTACACGATTCGGAATTGCTGCTTTACTGATCATCATCGTAGGTGGTATTGGCATCAAAACTGGTGTATTGACAGTGGATGTTTTTAGTTTAATCATTACGGCTCTTGGGGTTATCATTCCAACCGTGTTCTTTATTGTTATGTATCGCAGTGAAAAAACAACAAATGATGAGAAGTCTCGTCTACTTGCATATATTCCGTTGTTTTTATCAGCAGTGATGTTTTGGGCGATCCAGGAGCAGGGCGCTACAATTTTAGCTACGTATGCTGATTCACGTACACAGTTGAATGTTGGCGGCTTCCAGCTTCAATCTTCTTGGTTCCAATCATTAAACCCATTATTCGTCATTACGTTGGCGCCATTATTCGCAACGTTGTGGTTAAAATTGGGTGATAAACAACCATCTACACCACGTAAATTTGCATTTTCGTTATTCTTCGCAGGATTATCATTCTTAGTTATGATGATTCCAGCATATTTATCAGGTGGGGAAACTTTAGTAAGCCCATGGTGGTTAGTACTATCATTCTTCTTAGTTGTGATTGGGGAGCTATTATTATCTCCAGTGGGGTTATCAGCCACTACAAAATTGGCTCCAAAGGCTTTTGCTGCACAAACAATGTCACTATGGTTCTTAACAAGTGCCGCAGCGCAAGCTATTAACGCACAGCTTGTAAAGGTTTATGAAGCGGTAAGTGAATTCACGTACTTCGGCTTCTTAGGTTTCTTATCTATTGTTTTAGGGATTATAATCTTAATACTTTCGCCGATTATTTCAAAAGCTATGCGAGGTATTAACTAATTAAAAGGTGTGAATACAGTTATTTAAATAACTGTACTCACACCTTTTTTGTATTAAGGGGCATGGGAAATTTAGAAGAGCTGAAGTGGAGGAAAGAAAGGCCAAAGCGACGGATAGAACCGTCAAAGTCGTGGATAGAGCAGCCGAATTCGTGGATAGAACCGTCAAAGTGGTGGATAGAACAGCCGAATTCGTGGATAGAACAGCCAAAATCGTGGATAGCCCCGACGAAGCAACGGAAAAAAGAGCCAAAGCGACGGAAAGAACTAAGAGCGATGGAAAGAAGAGCCAAGGTGACGGATAGAGCTATCGAAGCGACGGAAAGAAGAGCCAAGGTGACGGATAGAACTCAGAGCGACGGAAAGAAGAGCCGAGGTGACGGATAGAGCTATCGAAGCGACGGAAGAAGAGCCAAGGTGACGGATAGAACTCAGAGCGACGGAAAGAAGAGCCAAGGTGACGGAAAGAGTTATCGAAGCGACGGAAAGAAGAGCCAAGGTGACGGATAGAACTCAGAGCGACGGATAGAACTCAGAGCGACGGAAAGAAGAGCCAAGGTGACGGAAAGAAAGGCCGAAGCGACGGATAGAACCGTCAAAGTCGTGGATAGAGCAGCCGAATTCGTGGATAGAACCGTCAAAGTGGTGGATAGAGCAGCCGAATTCGTGGATAGAACAGCCAAAATCGTGGATAGCCCCGACGAAGCAACGGAAAAAAGAGCCAAAGTGACGGATGGAACTATTAAATAGCGCATCATAAAGCATCATGTCCTGTAATAATGCCTTTGTGATGTTGCTACCGCTACGCTTACGCACAAAAATCCATGTTGCTCCAAGCAGCTCATCGGACGCTTTACGATAGAGCTGAGTCGGCACGGAAATGAATCCAGCGTTATAGATGTGATCTATTTATTCACTGTCTGAGTGTGATTGGTTTTTTCGTGGAATAGATTTGTTGAATGTGGGTATAAGTTTGTAGAAAAGATTTTATTTTCGTTATAATAATCGTAATAGTATGAAAATTCAGGAGGTTAGTTCTATGAAGGAAGCTTTGGATCGTTTGAGGCCGAGATTAATGGAGATTTTCACGTATTTACACGCGAACCCGGAAATAAGCTGGCATGAGATAGAAACCACAAATTATATTTTTGATTTACTAACACGCGAAGGTTTTTCGCCGGTGCGCTTTAAAAACATTACAGGGCTTTATGTTGATGTGGGAAATGGTGAGCCTAAAGTTGGTTTGCGTACGGACATTGACGCGCTATGGCAGGAGGTAGATGGCGAATTTCGAGCGAATCACTCCTGTGGGCATGACGGTCATATGACGATGGCAATTGGTGCGCTATTACTTTTGAAAGAGCTTGCTCAATCATTCAACGGTACAATTCGTGTTATTTTTCAACCAGCTGAAGAAAAAGGGACAGGTGCTTTAGCTGTTTTAAAAGAAGGAATCATTGATGATTTAGACTCTTTATTTGGTGTTCATGTAAGACCTGTCCATGAGCTGGAAGATGGTACATATTGTGCTGCGTTGTATCATGGAGCCTCTCGATTGCTCGAAGGAGAAATTATTGGAGAAGATGCCCATGCTGCAAGACCGCATCTCGGCGTAAATGCGATTGAAGTAGGGGCGACTATTATAGAAGATTTAAGAACGATTCATACAGATCCAATGGTTCCGGTATCAATTAAGATGACAAAATTCCAAGCGGGAGGAGACTCTGGCAATATTATTCCGGGGAATGCATCGTTCACCATTGATATTCGCGCTCAACAAAATGATGTGATGGACGCCCTTGCCCAAGGAGTAAAGCGAGTCATTGACTCCGCTAAGCTTTTGTATAAGGTACAGATTGAATTACGTACTGTAGCAAATGTAGTAGCAGCTGAGGTAGACCTAACTGCTCAATATAATATGGAACAGGCAATTGTTCAAGCAGTGGGGCTGTCGAAACTAAGAAAGCCAGTACGTACACCAGGAGGAGAAGATTTTCATCATTATGCTGTTCAAAGGCCGCATTTAAAATCTACAATGTTAGGTTTAGGCTGTGGATTAACACCAGGATTACATCATCCAAAGATGAGATTTAAGCAGGCAAGGCTAGTAACAGGAGTTGAGATCCTTACAAGAGCAGTATTGTTAGCGCTAGCATCGGGGAAAACAAAGGAGGATTCAGCATAATGTTAAAAAGAGTGCGTATACAAAAAATAATGACAGCTACAGAGATTGCGGAAGTACAAACCTTGAACGCGGAAATTTGGGGGAGTCAGGCTATTCCCTTGCATCAATTGTTAGCAGTTGTACAAAATGGTGGACTTGTGCTTGGAGCATATTTGGGTGAAAAGCTAATTGGCTTTAATTATTGTTTTGTTGGTTGCCGTGAAGGGATGATGTATTTACACTCACACATGATTGGGGTGGAGAAAACATATCGTGAACAAGGTGTAGGTGAATTATTAAAGCATGCCCAGCAGGAATATGCAAAAGAACATGGATTTCAACTTGTGCGATGGCTATTTGATCCGCTAGAAGCACGGATGGCTAATTTATCATTTTTGAAGCTCAATGCTTTTAGTTATCAGTATGAAAATGATTATTATGGTCCACTCCAGGATGATTTTAACGAGGGGCTACCTTCAGATCGTATTGTAATAGAGTGGTGGATTGAACGCGATCAAGTGGAGGAATCACTGGACGAATTGGAAGAAGAAGCTGAAGGAATTGTATCGTGGTCTTTGACGGTGGATGGTTTACCTGTGCTCGATATTGATAGTGAATTTCGGCGAGATCAATCATTTTATAAGGACGCCTATTTATTACCTATTCCTCAATTTTCACAAAAGATAAAAGTAGAGAGTCCTAAGCTTGCAGAGGACTGGCGTTATAAAGTTCGTACTATTTTAACGACATTATTTGAACAAAATTATGCGATTGTTCGAATGAAAAAGCATGATGAATATGTGCATAGCTATCTGTTAGTCAGACGCTCCTTATTAGCTTTATAATGAGGATAAGGAGTGAATTTTTGTGAAACTAGAACAGATTACAGTGCGGCATATAAGAATGCCTATGAAAGCACCATTTTCAACGAGTTTTGGCACAATTGATGAAAAAGAGCTCTTACTTATAGAAGCGAAAGATCAATCGGGGACTGTAGGATGGGGAGAAGCTGTTGCCTTTGTAGCGCCTTGGTATACAGAAGAGACATTAAAAACAACATGGCATATGCTTGAAGACTTTTTGATACCCATCTTGTTACATAAAGAGATTGGGCATCCAGATGAAGTCAGTACATTGTTTTCCTCTATTCGTCGTAATTGCATGGCGAAGGCCTCTATTGAAGGGGCTATATGGGATATTTATGCTCAGCAAACAAAACAATCACTTGCTCAAGCGTTAGGTGGAGATAAGGAGCGAATAGAGGTAGGCGTTAGCGTAGGTATTCAATCGTCTACAGAGGCATTAATTGATTTATTAAAAGGTCATGTAGATAAAGGCTATAAACGAGTAAAAGTAAAAATTAAGCCTGGCCACGATGTAGAAGTTATTCGTGCTATTCGAGCTGAGATGCCAGATTTGCCATTAATGGTAGATGCTAATTCGGCTTATACATTGGACGATATGAATGTATTGCAGCAACTTGATGCATTTAATTTATTAATGATTGAGCAGCCATTAGCAGTAGATGATATTGTCGATCATGCTAAGCTGCAGAGAAGGTTAAAAACGCCTATTTGCTTAGATGAAAGCATCACCTCCTATGAGGATGCTCGAAAAGCGATAGAGCTTGGTAGTTGTGGTGTAATCAATATCAAAATAGGGCGTGTTGGCGGTTTAACGGAAGCTAGGAGAATTCATGATTTATGCGAAGTAAATAATATTCCTGTTTGGTGTGGCGGTATGTTAGAGGCGGGAATCGGACGAGCGCATAATATTGCATTAACATCACTCACGAATTTTATATTGCCCGGAGATACTGCCGGCTCTAACCATTATTGGTATGAAGATATCATTACACCTGAAGTAATTGTAGAGGATGGTTATATTCATGTGCCACAAATGGCCGGAATTGGATATACACCTAATATGAAGGTAATTGATAAGCTAACAATCAGTAAGAAGGTCTATCAATAATAGGTTCATCACCAAATGTTGTGGATGACTTTTGGAAAAATGTCTACTATGTAAATAAGTTGATTAGAGTGGTGGCTGGGTGACTCCTTGGGGATAAGCGGTTCATCGGACGCCCCCAGGAAGCTTTGCTCTGTGCGAAAGCGTAGTGCTAACGTAGCGTCAGCAACAAATGTTTTATCTGCGCGAAAGCGAAGCGTCAGCGGCAAATGTTTTATCTGCGCGAAAGCGAAGCGTCAGCGGCAAATGTTTTATCTGCGCGAAAGCGAAAGCGAAGCGTCAGCGACAAAGCGCCCAGTCGGAACGGAAATCAACCACACGTTTTGATGATGATCCTAATAATAGGATAAACAGGGAGAGAACTGATTGAAAAAAAGTTTGCAAATCGGTGGTGCCTATGTAGGAATTATCGTCGGTGCGGGGTTTGCATCAGGACAGGAAATCGTACTATATTTTACGAGCTATGGTTTTTATGGAATTTATGGTGCACTTATTGCTACGATTGGATTTGCTTTAGTAGGGATGTGCATTGCACAAATTAGCTCAAGGCTACGTACGAAATCACATAAGGATTTGATTTATCAAATTTCAGGTAATACTGTAGGTTTTGTGATGGATTGTTTACTGTCGCTCTTCTTATTTGGTGTAGCAGTAATCATGTTTGCAGGAGCGGGTGCTACTTTTCAACAAATGTTTGGACTGCCAGTTTGGCTGGGGAGTATTTGCATGATTGTACTTACTATAGCGACAGTTATGATGAATATGAAAAGCATTATAAACATTATTGCTATTGCCACACCTTATCTGCTAACAATTGTATCGACCATTGCGGTCTATTCATTAGCTACGATGGATTTAACTTTTGTAGAACAAGCTGTTATTGCACGGCAAGCACAGGCAAGCTCTAAAAGTTGGTGGGTTACGGCCTTACTGTATATGTCTTTTAATATCGGTGTATGTTTTTCGCTATTAACTGTTATGTGTGGATCTATCCGCAATGAGAAAGTGGCAGGGATGGGAGGCGTTATTGGCGGGATTTTGTTAGGAGCTTTAATTTTGCTTATTAACCTTTCCCTTCTTGCGAAAATGAATGTAATCGTTGGTATAGATATACCGATGCTAGTCTTAGCGAATGAGATTCATCCTCTAGTCGGTCTACTAATGTCAATTTCTCTATTAGGGATGATTTATAATACAGCAGTGGGGATGTTCTATTCTTTCATGGTAAGATTTTTAAAACCGAGCAGGCCTAGTTTTAAAATAGCCGCTGTCTTTATTGGTGGTTTGGGTTTTTTAGCAAGCCTTGCTGGTTTTACGACGCTTGTAGCAAAGTTATATGCTGTAATGGGGTATGTCGGTTTTATTTTAGTAGTTTTTATTGTTGTTGCATGGCTCAGAGGAGTTCGACAAATGGCTTAATTGATGAGGTAATTGAGAAGGTATTAGTATTTTATTCTCAATTACCTTTTTATGTGTGTGGGAAATGTAGAGCAATTCAACCTCGAAAATAATAGAAATCACGAAAATTACGTTATTATAGCGTTGTTTTTAAGGTTTCTTGAATAAAACGATATCAATTCTCAATTGAAGGTTGACTGAGAATGGAAACATGCTTATAATGAGAATCGTAAGTAATGATAATCGTTTTCATTAAAAAGTCAATTACGAGCAAAAATGAATCTACCGGGGATTACAATGAAAATAAGATATCTTTTAACAGCAACTGTAGTGTTGTCAATTGTGTCACTATTTATCGGTGTAGTAGATATTAAACCTAGCGACCTTTTAGACTTCGAATCAGAAGAAACTAGACTATTCTTAATTAGTCGTATACCGAGACTTGTAGCAATTTTGTTAGCAGGTGCAGGTATGAGTATTGCTGGTTTAATTATGCAAAGCTTAAGTAGGAATAAATTCGTGTCACCAACAACAGCAGGTACTTTAGATGCTACTAAGTTGGGGATACTAATTTCGATGATGTTTTTCTCAAATGTCACGTATTTTCAAAAAATTACCTTTGCTTTCATATTTGCTTTAGCCGGCACATTATTGTTTATGCAAATATTAAATCGAATAAAGTTTAAAGATGCGATTTTTATACCGCTTATTGGCTTAATGTTTGGGAATATCCTTTCGTCGATTACAACGTTCTTTGCGTATAAGGCGGATATTATCCAAAACATTTCTGCATGGTTACAAGGAGATTTCTCATTAATGATGAAAGGTCGTTATGAGCTTTTATACATAAGTGTACCCGTGCTGATTATAGCTTACATGTATGCGAATCGCTTCACAGTGGCTGGAATGGGGGAGGATTTTGCAAAAAACCTTGGTCTCTCCTATAAATTCGTTATGAATTTAGGTTTAGTGTTAGTAGCACTTATTTCAACGACAGTGGTACTTACTGTTGGCGTGATTCCATTCCTTGGTTTAATCATTCCCAATATAATTTCCTTGTTCAAAGGGGATAATCTCGCTAAGACATTGCCTCATACAGCGTTACTCGGGATGTCGTTCTTATTAATATGTGACATTATAGGGCGTGTACTGATTTTCCCTTATGAAATTCCAATTAGTATGACGGTAGGCGTCATCGGAAGTGCGATCTTCCTATTTATGTTGTTTAGGGGGAAAGCATATGCGTAACCGTACAAAAATGTTGATTTTACTAGGGCTGGCTGTAGCTTCTATTTTACTGTATGTATTTTATGAACTTAATGGTAACTATCATTATGCGTTCCCGCGTCGCCTTATTAAAGTGTTTGCGATGTCGTTAACGGGGATTGCGATTGCTTATTCAACAGTGGTTTTCCAAACGATTACACATAACCGTATTTTAACGCCAAGTGTAATGGGACTTGATGCATTATATATGTTGGTTCAGACGTTCATCTATTACTTCTTTGGCTCGATGTCGATATTCGTCATTAACGCCAAATACAATTTCGTACTAGCTGTTTTAGCCATGGTTGTCTTTGCGTTAATTTTTTATCGTGTATTGTTCAAGGAAGGAAAACGCCCGATTTATTTCTTGCTGCTTGTCGGTATGATTGTCGGAACGTTTTTAGGAAGCGTATCAACGTTCTTCCAAGTATTAATAGACCCAAATGAGTTTTTAAGCTTACAAAGTAAAATGTTTGCAAGCTTCAATAATGTGAATTCGGATTTAGTGTGGCTTGCAGCTGTTGTCATAATCATTACCTTTATTTATGGTTGGCGTCACATGAACCAATTAGACGTAATGTCTCTTGGTCGTGATACAGCAATTAACCTAGGGGTACCGTATGATAAGCTTGTACAGCGTATGCTCATAGTATCTTCGGTGTTAATCGCCGTTTCTACAGCTCTTGTTGGACCTATTACATTCTTTGGCTTAATCGTGGCAAATTTATCGTATCAATTTTTTAAGACGTACAAGCACTCGGTGTTAATCGCAGGTTCTTGTGTGATGAGTGTTATTGCTTTAGTCGGTGGACAGTGGATGGTCGAACGTATTTTTAATTTCGATACAACACTTAGCGTTATTATAAACTTTGTAGGTGGTGTGTACTTCATCTACTTATTATTGAAGGAAAGTAGGTCAGCAGGATGATCCAAGTAAAAGCAATCTCCAAGTATTTTGGAAAAAAACCGGTCATTCAAGATGTCAGTGTCGACGTTGCACCAGGGAAAATTACGTCTTTTATTGGACCGAATGGTGCAGGTAAATCAACATTGCTTTCAATGGTAAGCCGTTTACTTAATGCAGACACTGGAGAAGTATTACTCGATAAATCCGAGGTACGTCATTGGAAGTCGGACGATTTTGCGAAGCGTGTATCGATTTTAAAGCAGTCAAATTATATGAATGTACGCCTAACAATTCGTGAACTCGTTTCATTTGGTCGTTTTCCTTATTCAAAGGGGAATTTAAAGCCAGAGGATGAGCAAAAGGTAGACGAGGCAATTCAATATATGAATTTAGATGATATGCAGCACAATTATTTGGATGAATTATCAGGTGGTCAACGTCAACGTGCATTTATCGCAATGGTTATTGCACAGGACACAGACTATATTTTGCTTGATGAGCCGCTCAATAATTTGGATATGAAGCACTCTGTGCAAATCATGAAAATTTTGCGTAAGCTGGTTGATGAGCTAGGGAAAACAGTGATCATCGTATTACACGATATTAACTTTGCTTCCGTATACTCTGATCATATTGTCGCATTAAAAAATGGACGTGTTGTCAAAGACGGTCCAACAAATGACATCATTAACTCTGATGCGCTTAAGGAAATCTATGATATGGATATCCCCGTTCAAGAACAGAATGGTTGTCGTATTTGCGTGTATTTTAACTCATAGAAGTAATAATGGATGGTTATATCCATCTGAATAATAAATAATAATGTTAAAGGAGCAATTTTACAATGAAAAATTGGAAATTTCTTACTGTATTAATGGCGATGATGCTATTAGTATTAGCTGCTTGCGGCTCAAAGGACGATGCAAAAAAAGAGGATACAGATTCTAAAACTGATAGTAAGCCTGCTGAAGAGAAAAAGGAAGAAGCTTCAGCTTACCCAATCACAATTCCAGGTAGCACTAATGGTGAGAGTACATTTGAAGAAGTAACTCTTAAAGAACAACCAAAGAATGTTGTAGTATTTGACTATGGTTTCCTTGATACTTTAGATGCTTTAGGCGTCGAAGTTGCGGGTGTTCCTCAAAAAACAGTTCCTAGCTATTTAAGCAAATATTCAGATACAACTTATGTAAATGTGGGATCTTTAAAAGAGCCTGATTTTGAAGCATTATCTTCAATGAATCCAGATATTATTTTCATTTCTGGTCGTCAAGCTCCTGCTTACGAAGAATTATCTAAAATTGCGCCTACTGTATATGTTGGTGTAGATAATGCTAATTTCATGGATTCATTCAAAGCTAATACTGAATTAGCTGGTAAAATCTTTGGTAAAGAAAAAGAAGCTGCTGATGCATTTGCTGCATACGAAGCAAAAGTAGAAGAAGTTAAAGCTAAAACAGCTTCATCTGATGAAAAAGCTCTAATCGTTTTAGGATCTGAAGGTTCATTATCTGCATATGGTCCTGGTTCACGTTTTGGTGTAATTCATGATGTATTTGGTGTAAAAGCTGCTGATGAAAACATTAAAGCTGAAACACATGGCGACAATGTAAGCTTCGAGTATGTACGTGAGACAAATCCAGATGTTTTATTTGTTGTTGACCGCGACTCTGCTGTAAACCCTGAAGGTGAGTCTGGTACGAAAGCTGCGATTGAAAACGAAATCGTTGGGGCTACTAACGCTGCGAAAAACAATAAAATCTTCTATTTAGATTCACAAGTTTGGTATTTATCTGGTGGCGGTTTAACTTCTGAAACTCAAAAAATTGATGACGTTTTAAAGGCGTTTAAATAATATGTTTGTACAAATTAAACGTATTGTCGTTACAGAAGGGCATTCGGATAAAATTATTGAGCGCTTTGGTGCAAAAGAAGATGGTCCAACATTACTTGAACAACAACCAGGTTTTATTGATAAGCAAGTACTCGTAAAAAAAGTACGCCGTGGTGATGAGGAAGTGCTAATTGTGATTCGTTGGGAATCAGAAGAGGCATGGAAAAATTGGGAGAAGCACCCTGAGCATGTTGCTGGTCATAAAGCAAATGCAGGTAAACCGAAACCCGATTACATGATCGAAAGCGGTCAAGAAGTTTATTATGTAAAAGGTTAATAATTAAAGGTGTCTCAAAATTCATTTGAGGCACTTTTTTTGGTTCTGCGTAGAGGCATAGCAGGCCGTCTCTCCTTTGTAGTATGTAAAGAAACAAAAGTGACGGATAGAAAGTCAGATAGGATGGGGAGGCGCATTTGCAACTGTGCCATCCCCATTATTTATAGCAGTGGGAGCTCGAAAATAAATTAATTATGCCTCGATATAAATGTGTCTGGGTTAAACCAACATAACGGTTTTAGTGACGCTTAAAACCTAAACCTAGTGTTTAATGGACGCTCTATTCCATGAATTAAATGCCGCAGTAATGTTAAAAGAAATACCGCTGTCATTAATGAAAACCCCTATAAAATGGGCAGTCGATTGTTTAGGTGTCCAATTTGCTTCCATCATAGTAATAGATTTCCCTGAAGAGGGTATATCCATTTCTAATTCTAAATTATTGAGATAATCAGGTAAGCCGACCGGTTCGCCTATTTTTACAGCATTTACACTAGAGGAAGTGCTAGAGCGATAGCCTCTTGCATTTATGATACTATAGCTTGGAGACGTATAGATTATAGGTGCATGTATGTTCAATCCTAACGTAAATGGACCTATTAAAGGCAACATAGACAAACTTTCTTCAGATACTCTTAAAATTCCATAGGGCTCAATAAAAGTATCGAGCTTTTGCAAAAAAGTATCCTCAAATCCAGGAATATCGCAAATAAGATTTGAAAATGTAGGCAGGTTATTATACTCTGCTAACGTTTCTTGGTACGCTTGTTGCTCAGCATGAATAATTATTTGCTCAATATATTGCTGTTCATTCGAAAGCTTTTTAATGTTGATTTCTTCATCAGAGACACGAATTGTACAGGAAAAAGTAGCCGTAAGTATTAGAACGTTTTCATTTACTTCATTTTTCATTTCAATCACTCCCGGTATTGACGATTTTCCTTGCTAGTAGTTTTAAATTGTTCCAATATTTTAGCTTTGAATTAATCAAAGATAGCGTTACGTGCAATACAATAAATTTGTCTTAGCTTAATGTAAGCGTATCATCAGTTAGGACGCCATTTCAATGTTGGGTTTACGCCAAAAAATGGCGGTCCATCATACAACACCGCCACTTTTTTTACTATTCCTTAACAAAAGAATGGCGTGGTTTACAGATATACCGCCACTTTTTGGCGGTTATAGAGTCATCCGTTTTTTACTGGGTGCTTTACACCTTCTCAGGGTTCAACTGTGACGATGATTCCTAAAAATTTGTCCTGTCTAAACTCCAACCAACTTAATATATATGACATAGGTTTTAACAAATATCATTGCTACTTTTGATGATGAGTATATATGTAAAATATTTACTTTATATTTTTTTGTATAGTATTAATTCCCATTAATCTGTATACTATTTGATAATATATTTAGGGGAGGAGAGGACTATTGAAGGGACTGGACGAACGGATTAATGAATCAT
Source organism: Lysinibacillus sp. TE18511 (assembly GCF_054062295.1). Classification (NCBI taxonomy): domain Bacteria; kingdom Bacillati; phylum Bacillota; class Bacilli; order Caryophanales; family Bacillaceae; genus Lysinibacillus; species Lysinibacillus sp. TE18511. The sequence continues at coordinate 65,369 of NZ_JBSSFD010000002.1, read as the reverse complement.
TGGACATTCTTATTAAAAACGAGGCATTGATAGGTTATGAACTACGATCAATGCTTAAAAGCTTTAAGGAAGAAAAAAAAGAAGTTGGTTATTCGTTTGGTGAAATTTGTTATTGGCATTATGAAGCATTTACAGATTGTTTGAACGAGGACATTTATAAAATTGCTGCAGCGATTGAACTTTTAATTTTGTCCTTTGATATTATTGATGACATACAGGATCAGGATTCGAACTATAGCTGGAGTAAAACACCTGAATTATCATTAAATGTGGCTATATCTATGCTAGTTATGGCTTCTAGAATTATAAGTGGAACTTCTTTCGAACATAAAGGTACTGCTATTCAGATACTAGAAGAATATGCATTACGGAGTATAAATGGTCAGCAGCTAGATTTACTTAATATTTGTAGGGATGAGCAATCATATTTACAAATGATTGACCAAAAGTCTGGTTCTTTAACAGCGATGGGTTGTTTAATTGGTGAAGTGCTTGCAAAAGGAGAAATATCTTCCGAGGTTGAGGAGTATGGGAAATACATAGGTATTATCCAACAAATCAAAAATGATGTTCAAAGTTTAAAAGCTTGGGGACCTAAAAATGATCTGCTAAATAAAAGATACTCATTGCCTATTATTTATCTTTTATCACAGAAAAATGATGTTTCTAAAGCTGTAATAAATTATTACAACGGTGATATAGATGCAATTTTAGATAATAATGCTACAGAAAACGAGTTGACACATGGTGGTGCAATACGTTATGCAATTACTATAAAAAATGTTTACAAGTTTAAAGCATTAAATAATTTTGAAAATGTGGCTATAAACGAATTAGGTAAAGACCTCCTAAAAAAACTAATGAAATGAGGAGAGAGTTGTTTGATGAATGTAATTCAATATCTAGAACAAAATCCAGACCCAGTTGCTCCATTAAAAACACAAAAAGCCTCATTGATTGGAATTTCGTCTGTAGAACAAAAAGCAACTTTAGATGCGTTTAGTAGTGAAATAGAATTGGGTAGTAAATTTTGGGAGTAAAAACGTTGAGTAGTAAGTTATTTTGGCCCGCTATAATGCTCTATTTAGTGATTGGCCTTTATCTGAATTATGTGAATTATAGCGCGCCGTTATTAGAAATTAAGGTAGAAAAAGAGAATGGCAAGTGGGGAGTAACGCAGCCCTACTATAAAGACTGGACCGGATGGAGAAATATCTCATCGGATGATGTTATTTTAAGAGTAGATGATGTGCCAATGGATCATCTAAATCAGCTAAAATATAAATCTAAAATAATGGCGGCTAATAAAATAACAATAATGAAGCCAAATGGAGATATACAAGACATACATATCAAACATTTAGATATTCCTCACCAATTCTACTATATATTCTTAATTCCAGCTTGTTATTATGTTTTAACTCTATTCATTACGGTCTATCTACATCTTAATCAAAAAAATACAAAGCTTACTAACTTACTTATTCTTTTTATGCTAACTGTTGCATTAGCTTATGTAAGCAGTGGAGTATCTAGTAGAGTAAATGGAATTGGGATTATAGTAAATCGTAGCAGTATGGTATTATGTTTGGTCTTATTATTACATTTTTTAAGAGATTATCATTTATTTATAAAAATAAATTGGCTGTTTACAAATAATGTCAAACTCTTTTATATTTTCCCTGTAATCGCTTTTTTACTGGCCAGTATTAGTGTTTTCTATCCTGCTTCTTATTATTTTTTTAATGATGTAGTATTAACCCTTTTCTTTATTCTTCTTCTTATTATACTTAGTATCTTATTACTAAGCTATTTCAAATATAAATCACCTAAGTTGAAAATATTGTTAAGTAGTATATTGATACCGTTTCTGCCATTTCTTTTTTTGTATTCACTCCCTGAAATTTTTTTTGATACGTATATTCTTTCAGGTGAAACCAGCTCTTTATTTTTATTGCTTATCCCTTTTAGCTTTATCTTTACACAGTTAGCAGAACGATTATTTGATATTGAATACCATATTACAAGACTTCGTTATTATGTCATTTTTTCATTGATTTTTACGTTATGGTTTACAGTTGGTTTGTATTGGATTGCAGGGGAATTTTTATCAATGGCAGTCGTGTCAGGTGTTTCTTTTTTCACTTTTATATCGTTAGTTGTGCTTTTTCACATAAAAGAGAGGGTCGATTATCGAAAGCGAAAAATTTTATTTTCGACAAAAGGGGACTATATACATCAACTATATACTGCGGTAGATAGAATTGGGAAAACAATTAAAATAAATGAGCTTCTAGAGAAGTTTGCACGTGAGGTTTCATTACATCTTGAGCTAGAGCATGTATTTGTATTAACCTATGACTATGACACTAATCAATTTACTTCAACGATTGAGGGAAAACTTTCAATTAATCCAGCGTTAATAGAGGATATAAAATTAGGGGAAATACGGAGAATTGAGAACATCTACTTAGCCTTCCTCCATCAAGATGCTCATTTTAAAAGAGCCTTAGTATTGGAACATAATAACTCGATTCATATAAAAGATGAAGAGCTTCTATGGCTTGAATTGCTTTTATTATATGTAAATAATTTTATTGAAAATACAAAGATGGTGGAAGAACTGTTAGAGGAACTAAAGCATATGAGACAGGCAGATGATAGTCAATTACCTTGGTTAAACAAGCTACTATGGTTAAGATTTGAAGAGGAGAAATATCAATTAGCTCAAGAATTACATGACACTAATTTACAAGAACAGTTACATATTGCTCGGGAAGTTGATGTTCTGGTAAATGCAAAGGATCCTGCCGATATTCAACAAAAACTTGTAAAGATTCATAAGCAGATGGTTGCGTCTTTACATGAATTAAGAGCTTATTGTGAAAACTTGAAGCCTCCATTATTAGATACATTAGGGCTAAATGCAGCATTAGAAAAGCTAATTCGCAAAGTAATAGAAAGAGCAAGCTTTGAGTTGTTTTATAAGATAGATCGTCTTTATTTAGAGGATGAGCGTATGAATTTAATGATCTATCGATTATTTCAAGAATTACTCAACAATGCTATGAAACATTCCTATGCAACAACAGTTGCCATTCATCTTCAAGAAATGGGCGATGGTTTTAAAATTATTTATAAGGATGATGGTGTAGGCTGTAATGTTGATGATATCATTGTGGCAGAATCGATGGGAATTCGGGGTATGCAAGAGCGTGTAAAGGCCTTTAACGGGTATTTTTACATCGATTCACAAGTGAATGAAGGAATGTCTATTAGAATTACAGTAAAAGAAGGAAGTGACACACTTGATTACGATGCTTATAGTGGATGATCACCCTATTGTGTTAGAGGGAACGAAAAAATTATTTCAAGAAAATGAAGATATTATAGTTGATACAGAAAGTGATGCAACTCATGTCATACAGAGAATTAAAAACAAGCCGTATGATATCTACTTAATTGATATAAATATGCCATTAGAAAATGGTATTAACTTAGCCCGCAACATAAAAGCTATCCAGTCAAATGCTTCAATTATCCTTTATACAGGTAATGATATTACAGATTATTATCCACTTATTTTGGAACGAAAAATAGAAGGTATTTTAGCTAAAACAGCCTCCAAAGAACAAATATTACGAACTGTAAGAGCTATTGTAAATGGTGAAATTGTTTTACCGCAAAATTTCTTGGATTTTCTCGATAGTCGATTTAAACTGCAGGATGCTAAGCTCGATATCCACTTAAATGAAAAAGAAAAGAAAATTTTAAGATTGATTGCTAAAGGACACACGAACAAAGCAATTGCTTTAGAGTTAAATATTCCTCAGCGAACAACAGAGAGATACTTAACACAGTTGTTTTCTTTGTTGAATGTAGATTCTCGTACCGATGCTGTAAATCTTGCAGAAAGAATGAATTTACTATAGTTTAGCTATATGTTAAAGTTATTGATATTGGTATTTTTTGGTTCTTTATCAAAAGTTGTGGATGACATTTGTTAAGGTTTGGGTGAATTTAAAATACTATATATTAACTTGGTTAATCTTTCTTTAATTATAATGTTAAATACCTATATTGTTTTGAAACACCGCCATTTTTTGGCGGTGTTTTTTGATGTCCGCCAAATCACGCCAAAAATTGGGGCAAGACCGCCAAAAAAATGGCGTAAACCCACCGTTGAAATATCGGTGTTAGTACTGGTACGCTTAAGATAATCGTGGTAAGTAGATTTGTTATAGTGAGTAATAATATATATAAGATTTCGTTTAAAATAAGCAGCCTGACTATCTATGAATAAAGTAGAGATTGTAGATTTTTTAAGATACCAGCTAGTCAACATACTTCACCATAAAACTTTATATAAAGGTAGGCGTGTATTTTGAAAGTAGAACTTGAAAATTTATTTTCTATAGATGAATCTAGTCAAGAGCAAGTCATTAAAGTATATAATCGCTATGGGATTTGTATTGGTGCCCCTGAAATAAGAAAAAAGAATTTAAAGGCATCATTTAATCCTATTTTTACATTAAATGAAAATATAACATATGAACATGTAACAGCATTATATAAATCATTGGAACGCGAATTAGGGATTGTTTCAATTGGAGAACGTTTTTACTTTGATTTTTCAGAGAGTGAATATGAGCAAGCACCATTGTTTACATTAAATTCCACAGGTAACTCACCTGATATGTTTATAGAAGATAGAGGGACTTTATTTTCTATAAGCACCTACTGTCAACATTGTGGGCTATTGGAAAAAGAGCAACTTTCACCATTGGTGATAGATACAACAAAAATGAGAGATCGCCATCTAGTACATGTGAGTGGATATTGGGTAGCTTCACAGGAATTAGTGACCTTAATGAAGCGAGAGAATATTAGAGGCTATGAACTTTTAGAGGTAATTCATCAAGGACCGGAAGAAGGGAAGCAACAAGCTTTTCAAATTATACCGACACAAGTATTACCTGAATGCAGCACTGAAAGAGTTAAGTTGTATTTTGCGACAGAGCAACCTCCGTGTCGTTGCGGATTAAGTGGGGTTATCAACGGACCTGATAGTTATAAGTATGAAAATTTAACAAACTTAACAGGTGATATATTCTTCTCGGCAGAATGGAGCCATGATGGAAGATATTTGTATAGAAAAACTTTGTTTAGTAGAAAATTTAGAGAATTGGTAATTAAAAACAATATATCTCGTGAGGTAAAAGGCGAGAAGGATACGAACTTTGGACCAATGGATTGGCTATTTGATCCTGTATTATTAAAATAATTCAAACTGAATCTGATATTAAGGGATGAGGAAGTGTTTATTTTGTTTAGAAAGATAATATCTATTGTTGCAATCTTATTTATCGTTGCGTTGGTACTTTCAAATTATTTTAATAAACCTGACAAAAAAACATTTGTCATTACCCTAGAAAGAGGGAGCTCGTTGAGTTAGATAGTAAATTTACCTCTAACTTACTTAAATATGTTATGATGTGAAAAATAAAACAACATGGCATGACTAGTTTTGAGGTGAAGTATGAAGTGAAGAAATGGGCATATCCTTTGGCGATAGTAACGCTAATTACTTTTTTTGTGTTACGCGCTACTTATGAAAGTAAGTGGATCATTAATTTTGATAATAAAATGGCAAATCTATTTTTCGGTAATCGTTTTATAGAGTTTTTTCATTATATAGGAGAACCGGCATTTGTAGTAACTGTAGCGATATTATTAGTTGTGTATTTAGCATGGAAGATAAAAAATTACCGAGCTATATTATTTGTTTTATTAACAATTGCAGCTGGGAACGTTCTTAACCAATTATTGAAAAAATGGGTACAACGACCAAGGCCTGAAATTGAAGAACAATTAACATCCTTTAGCTTTCCATCAGGGCATTCTATGACAGGTATCTTGTATTTATTTACAATCGCTTATATATTTTCAGAGAATAATAGTAAGAGACGAAAAACGCTGCTTTGGCTTGGGGCAATTATATTAACAGTGCTTATTGGCTTGTCTCGGGTTGCTGGAGCTCGTCATTTTGCTTCAGATGTATTGGCTGGATGGAGTATGGGTTATACTTGGTTCATAATCTGTGTCATTTGGTATGAACGTCGCAAAAGACATTTTAAAGTAAATAATAAATCATAAACCTACAAAGGGAGCCGTCTTAAATGGAGACAGGCTCCCTTTGTTATGGTTATTTTGAAATAGCCTTTTCTACCTTAATAAGCTCTTTTACAGCGTCTAAGCAGTCATAGAATGTCTCAAAGTGCTTGTAAGGAATATGAAGGTCTTCACAGCGTTTAATAAGATAATCCCTAGCAAGTACTAAATCTGCCTGTTTTGCAGCCTCAAAATCAGAAAGGGAATCTCCAATCACGATTTTAAAATGATCGCTCTGTGCCACTTTTCGCATGACGCTTGGTTTGCAGCAGCCACAGCCCTGGGTCTCAAATTTCTCACATTCTTCATCACAGCTATTGGGAAAGACGAGCTTAATTTGTTGATCTGAAAAATCGGCGCTATTGCAATATATACCAGAAAAGGGGCCGTATTTTTTTAGTAGTGGCTCAATGAAAAAATCGACACCACCACTAACAATGTAAAACGGAATATGTTTCTCTCGTGCAAAACGAACGAAATCGCCAAAGCCCTCACGTATAATGGCTGTATCCAGTAAATATTGAATAACAGTATCCTTTTGTTCAGTTGATAATAGCTCGAACATTGCTGATACGCCATCTTTAAAGGATATTGTTTGTTTCATCATTGCTTTAGCAATTTTCTCAGATTCCTCTGGTACGAATTGAGTCATAAGTGAGACGATATTATCAGTTTCTGTTATAGTGCCATCAAAATCACAGAATATAATTGGTTTCAAGCTACTTCCTCCTTCAAAAAGAAACGTCTACTTTTACAGTAGACGTCCAAAATTTACCTGTACACCATATTCATCGGCTTTTGTTAAGATAATTTGATGCTCTGGAAATTGATTTTCCATGGCATTTACGAAATTCTGTGCAATAGCAGTAGGGATGATGGAAATCAGCGTTGGTCCTGCTCCGCTTAAGGCTGTTCCAAATGCACCGTTAGCCTTTGCGGCTGCACGAATTTCTTTATATTGTGGAATTAGTTTGGCACGGAAAGGCTCATGAAATAAATCTGTTTCCATATAGTGTCCTGCACGCTCAAAATCACGAGCCATTAATGACGCAGCCAACATATTAGCATTTGCAGAAGCATGCACCGAATATGCTCGATCAAATTGTTCTGGTAAAACAGAACGAGATTCACTTGTTTTAAGTTCGACGTCGGGTACATATACAACAAAGGAAGCATCAATATCATTCACATGGAGTGTATCCACAACACCGTTCTCATCCATTGATGAAATTGTTAATCCTCCTAAGACGGAAGCTGTTGCATTGTCTGGGTGTCCTTCGATTTGTGAGGATAAATTGAGTTTATCCTGTACAGTTAAGCCTAGCGCACAGACTTGATTAGTAAGTTCAATTCCAGCAACGATTACTGCAGCACTGCTCCCTAAGCCACGGGCTAATGGAAGTTCACTTGCCATTTCAACACGGCAGGCAGGTAGCTGCTTACCGTATTGATCAGCAATTTTTTTGGCAATCACGTATAGTAAGTGTTCTTCAAGCTCAAACTCTTTAGGACCATTATCGTCAAGGTGGATAATTTCCCATTTATCTTGTAAAGACACAGTTAGTTTTAAGTAAAGAGACAAGCCGAGTCCTATTGAATCAAAGCCAGGTCCTAGATTGGCTGTGCTCCCAGGAACTGAGATTTGCCACATGTTACTCATAGTACGCCCTCAATATATTTTCGAATTTCTTCTTCATCGTTTTTAAGTGAGACAACATCTACAGTTGAGACGTTCATTGCAGTATCAGGGTCTTTCAAGCCATTACCAGTGAATATTGTAACAACTTTAGAGCCCTTTGCAATTTTGCCATTTTCAACCGATTTAATAACACCTGCTAATGAAGCCGCCGAACCAGGCTCAACGAATATTCCTTCAGTGCCAGCAATTAATTTATAAGCAGCTAAAATTTCTTCGTCTGTAACCGAATCAATAATTCCACCTGATTCATCACGGGCAGCCTCGGCAAATTTCCAACTTGCAGGATTACCGATACGAATCGCTGTTGCCACTGTTTCCGGATTTGCAATTGGTTCACCTTTTACAATCGCAGCTGCACCTTCAGCTTCAAAGCCAAACATCTTTGGTAGACCAGAGCCTTTTGCAGCGTCATATTCTTTAAAGCCTTTCCAGTATGCCGTTATATTACCTGCGTTACCGACAGGGATGCATAGATAATCTGGAGCCGCTCCTAAAGCATCTACAATTTCAAATGATGCTGTTTTTTGACCTTCTATACGGTATGGATTTACAGAGTTTACAAGTGCCACAGGAGTTGTTTCACTCACTTGGCGAACAATATTCAATGCATCATCAAAGTTACCATCGATTGCAATAATTTTTGCACCATACATTGTCGCCTGAGCTAGCTTACCTAGGGCTACTTTTCCTTTAGGGATAACAACTATAGACTGAATTCCAGCACGTGTTGCATAAGCTGCTGCTGCTGCAGATGTGTTACCAGTAGAGGCACAAATAACGCACTTACTACCGTCCTCGATAGCTTTTGCAACGGCAAATACCATACCACGATCTTTAAATGAGCCTGTTGGATTTGCACCTTCGATTTTTCCATAGAGTTCAATGCCAAGCTTTTTAGATAAATTTACTAAATGTATAAGAGGTGTATTACCTTCGTTTAAAGTTAGGGCAGGTGTGTTTTCTGTTACGGGTAAAAATTGTTTATATTCTTCAATAAGGCCTTTCCACATAACGTTTACGATCTCCTTTTGTTCTTATAGAAAGAACAGTTGTTTTTGTATAAAAGACATTTTAACGCAAATCGCCCTATGTTTTCAATAGCATTTCATAAATTGTCGAAACAATTCGGTAATTTGAATTTTACTTGTCACTTTCTTGAAACAACTGTATAGTAAACTTAATAATGTAAAGTCAAGTGTAAAGACAGGTGGTTAAAATGACAACAAATACAGTAACAGCGAATAAGTCTCAACAATCTATTTCTCGCAATAAACTTTTGGGAGTAGCAGGTGTAGGCTGGCTTTTCGATGCAATGGATGTAGGAATATTATCATTCGTTATTGCAGCATTAGCAGCCGAATGGGGATTAACACCAAATCAATCTGGCTGGATAGGTAGCATTAACTCAATTGGGATGGCTGTAGGAGCGTTGGTTTTCGGAGTGTTTGCTGATAAAGTGGGACGTAAACAAATTTTTATGTGGACGCTAGTATTATTCTCTATTGCAAGTGGCTTGTCTGCATTTACAACTACATTAGCAGCTTTTATGGCACTACGTTTTTTGGTAGGCATGGGGCTAGGAGGAGAATTACCAGTCGCATCAACGCTAGTTTCTGAGAGTGTAGAAGCAAAAGAGCGTGGGCGAGTGGTTGTTTTACTGGAAAGCTTTTGGGCAGTCGGTTGGTTAATCGCTGCACTAATCTCGTATTTCGTTATTCCTACATGGGGATGGCGAGTTGCTTTATTGTTAACGGCAATTCCGGCATTATATGCAATTTATCTTCGCTGGCACTTACCAGATTCACCACAATTTACAGTGAAGGCGGAGTCTAAAAAAAGAAGCGTTGGACAAAATATTCGAGATGTTTGGTCTAAAAAATATGCACGCTCGACACTTATGTTATGGGTGTTATGGTTTACGGTTGTATTTTCGTATTACGGTATGTTTTTATGGCTACCAAGTGTAATGGTTGGTAAGGGCTTTGATATGATTACGAGCTTTAAATATGTTCTTATTATGACGTTTGCGCAGCTACCTGGTTATTTTACAGCAGCATGGTTTATAGAAAAATTTGGACGGAAGTTTGTACTTGTTTCCTATTTAATGGGTACAGCTGTAAGTGCTTTCATTTTTGGTAATGCTGAAACAATAGCAGTACTATTAGGATCAGGAATGTTTTTATCGTTCTTTAACTTAGGGGCATGGGGTGCACTTTATGCTTACACACCAGAGCAGTATCCTGCCATTATTCGTGGTACAGGTGCAGGAATGGCAGCAGCTGTGGGGCGCATTGGTGGTATTTTTGGACCTCTGTTAGTAGGTTCTTTATTAACGGCTGGCTATGATATTGGCTTTATCTTTGCGATTTTCTGTGGATCTATCCTTATCGGAGTTGTCGGTGTACTGTTTTTGGGGAAAGAGACGAAGCAAATCGAATTAGAATAATAAAATGGAAAATGTCTTGGATTAACTATCGTCCAAGACATTTTTATATGTTTATGATGCCGATAAAATAAAGCGTAATTAATCTGCTTTATACATAAAAATAAGATATTATAAATTTTTATACAAATGATTTTATGTATCTGTTAGAATTACAAATCCATACAAAATTATAGCTGTTAGATTATGTTGATAAAGATACTATGAATAACATTGATGCAATGTCGTTTTTTGCGAACTGTTATATTAGCGAGTTAAAGCGTTGAAGATTTTTCTGAAAAGTCATTGTATTCAAATTGTAATCGTGATACTGTATTTTTAATCATAATTTAGCGTCAGTAGGAAACAATCTCCATTCTTGAAATTTCATTGAAAGAAAGGTTGTTAGAAATGAGTATTAATGAAGAAATAAAAAGAAGATTTGTTAGGTTGTCGAAGGGACAGCGTAAAGTTGCACAATTTGTTATGAATAACCCTTCAGCTGTAATTGGGAACGGAGCAGCTGAGGTTGGTAGACAGGCGAATGTTAGTGAATCGACAGTTATTCGTTTTTGTTATGCGATGGATTTATCGGGCTATGTAGAGCTTCAAGATGAAATTAGAAGCTACTTAATGACTCAAAATGATGAGCTGAGTCTTCAACCTACATATTCTTCAAGTAAGGGGAATACTTCGAGTTTTGGTAAGGTAATGCAACGTGATATTCAAAATATTCAAGATACGATTCATTTGATAAACGATCATATGCTTCAAAAAAGCTCGAAATGGATGCATGAGGCAGATAATGTTTACATTTTAGGTACTCGTCAAGCCGCGTCCATAGCAAATTGGTTATCGTCCACACTGACAACTTTACGTCCAAATGTGAAACAGCTTCGCTCAGAATCTGATGATATTGTACAGCAAATTAACAGTATGGGGGAGCGTACGACGTTAATAGTTTTTTCATGGGACAAGCATTCTAACGATATTCAAACGATTGTAGAAATTGCAAAGAAGAAAAAGGCAAGAATTATTGCCATTACCTGTTCGGCGTTGTCGTCTTTTCGGGAATATGCAAGTGCGTTATTTACACTTGGCATGAAAAAGCAATCTGCATTGGACGTTATTCCAGTTTTGTTTTCGTTTTTACATGCGTTAATTGAGGAAATGGTTAGTCAGGATAAGGTGCAATATGAGAAATATCAGCAATCGTATGAGCAAGTAGAAAATAATTTATTATTCTTAGATGCAGCAAGAGAAAAGCAAGTTTTCTAAATTTATATCAACGCGTAGAAAATGTACGATACTTATCTATGCGTTTTTTTGATATTACAGGGCTACACATAAAAAAGATGTCCAAATAATTTTTAGACATCCTTGAAAAAGAAGTTTATAAAATTTTACTTAAGCTATATTCGTTAATAAAGGCATCATTTAGTTTAATAGCATTTAGTCGAATACCTTCTTGCTGAAACCCTATTTTTTTAAACAAATTTAAAGCACGATCATTATGCTCCATAACAGTTAATTCTAAGCGCGAAATATGTCGCTGTTTAGACCAGCTTTCAACTGCCTTCATAAGAGCTGAACCGAGCCCTTGTTGCTGATACTCTTCTTTAACAGCTAAGTGGACTGCTGCAACATGCTTAACTTTAGAGTGTTTATATCCATGGATGACGGCATAGCCAGCAAAAATACCATTTAATATACAGAGTAAAATCGTACGGTTTTTCAGCTGTTTCCAATAGACTAAATCCTTACGAAGCTGTTGAACGGTAAGATCTAATTCATTTTGCATGTTATACATGAAGTCAGTTTGTTGGAAAATTTCTTCTTGCAAATGAATAAATGATCTAGCGTCTGATGCTTCCAATGCGCGAATTATGTATGCAGATTGGTTATCTTCATTTTTTATATTGCTTGTAGTCTTCATTTGTGTACGCGAGAAAGTTACGCTAGTGCCGAGCTTTACATCAATTACATAGTAGCCTGCATTTGTCCATGACAAATAGTGAGAGAGAGGGGGTTTGGTTTTCTTCCACCAGCTTCTATTTAAGTATGCTGCATTTGGTAAGGCTTGTCCCATAATATTTTCTAGTTCGCTAAAAGATAAAGTAATTTCTTGTTGTAATGCTACATCAAAATAATTTGCTAAAGGAATATACTTTTTTTCCATCTTCTTTGTCATCGTAATCCCCATTTCCTGTATACCCTAAAATATAGATACCTGATGATAGCATAAAATTATGGTTTCTTAAATATGAAAACGCAACTATATATCTATTTATAGTAAATATTTTTAATGAACTATATATTGTTATTATCAAATGTTAAAAATGGGATGGAAAAAGTAGATAAATATAATAAATTTAATGATGATCAAGAAATAGTCATTTGAGGTAATTTTCTGGCTCATCATCAAAAGTTGTGAATACCATTTTTAAAAATATATGCCCTGTATATTAGTTGATCTTCGTTCCGACTAGGCGACTCCTTGAGGATTAGCGATAGAGGAACGGAAATCAACCACACGTTATGGTAATGAGCCAATTTTTATCTAGTTATCGAAATTTGAGAATGACAATTTGTTAAAACGTTAAATACATGAAGATGTAGGAGAACCTATTCAGACAAACTTTCACTTTATATCATGTTAGCTCATAAGGTATGATAAAATAAAATGCAAATGTTATTGCCATTTAGGAGGAATAAATTTAATGAGTAAAGTTTTAGTTTTCGGACATAAAAATCCAGATACAGACACAATTACGTCTGCTATCGTATATGCATATTTAAAGCAACAAATCGGAGTAGATGCGGAAGCTGTACGTCTTGGAGAAGTGAATAATGAAACAAAATTTGCATTAGACAAATTTGGCTTTGAGGCACCGCGATTAATTTCTTCGGTAGTTGGTGAAGCAGAAAAAGTAATTCTTGTAGACCACAATGAATTCCAGCAATCAGCTGATGGCATTGAAGAAGTACAAATTACAGAAGTAATCGATCATCACCGTATTGCTAACTTCCAAACGGCTGATCCACTATATTACCGTGCAGAACCTGTAGGCTGTACTGCAACGATTTTAAACAAAATTTTCAAGGAAAATGGCGTAGAAATCCCTGCAAATATCGCTGGTTTAATGCTTTCTGCCATCGTTTCTGATACATTATTATTCAAATCTCCAACTTGCACAGAACAAGATGTAAAAGCTGGTGAGGAACTAGCTAAAATTGCAGATGTTGATGTTGCCGAATACGGATTAGCAATGCTTAAAGCAGGTGCTGACCTTTCAGATAAATCATTAGAAGATCTTTTATCTTTAGATGCAAAAGAATTCCAATTCGGAGAATATAAATCTGTAGTAGCTCAGGTAAACGCAGTCGATATTAACGATGTGCTTGGCCGCCAAGAGGAATTAGAAATTTTGTTAAACAAAAATGTAGCTGAAAATGGCTTAGACCTATTCTTCTTCGTTGTAACAGATATTTTAAACAATGACTCAACAGCTGTTGCAATTGGACAAGTAGCAGAGGCTGCAGCAAAAGGATTTGGTGCTGAGCTTGTAAATAATCGAGTAATTTTACCAGGTGTTGTATCTCGTAAAAAACAAATCGTTCCAGTTTTAACTGACGCATTGAAATAATGGAAAAGAGGTTGTCCTAAAAAAGGCAACCTCTTTTTTTAATCTAGCTTTAATGGCTGCACAGCAGGGCCTTCAAGTACTTCACCTTTGGCATTAAAACGGGAGCCGTGACAAGGGCAATCCCAAGTTTCATCGGCTTCATTCCATTTTGTTTTACAGCCTAAATGCGTGCAAGTTGGTGCATTGCCATGTCTAATATAACCAGATACAAACTCCTTTGCTACGAAGCCACCTACCTTTAGCATTTGCATGAACTGAGCCCCAAATTTCGTACGTGCTGGTGAATAAAGAGCCATTGCCCCATCCTCATTCCTTGCCCCAGTTATTAGAGAGGATAGTAAATCTCCAGCTACAAAAGAATTAGAAATTCCCCATTTTCGATAGCCAGTTGCAATGAACACATGAGGTAAGGACTGCGTAATCCTGCCGACATAAGGTACCATATCAGGCGTTTCAATGTCTTGCGCTGACCATCGATAGATTGGATCCTGATCGAAATGCCCCTTCATTTCATTTTGAATAGCCTCATAATAGGGCTCCGTATTAGTTGTTTCACCTGCAATATGATTAGCTCCACCTAATACTAAATAATGCTCATCGTTAATGGTAGCCGTCCGAATAGAGCGAGTAGGAGTATCTACGCATAAATATTGTCCTTGCAGGGTATCGGTAATTTTAGCAGCAACCATATAGGAGCGACTGTTAGATAGTTTAAAAAGCTGTAGCCCTTTAAAGGCTTCGATGGGATAGTGTGTGCACAAAACAATCTTGTTATATTGAACCGACATATCACTTGCGGTTTGTAAGTTATTTTGTGGTATGTTTAATTGCTGAACACGGGTATTTGTATAAATTTTTGCTCCCAACGATTGCGCTTCTTTTGCAAGGAAGTTACAAACCTCTACAGGATTTATTTGAGCTTGCTGGGACATACTTAGCGCTTTTGTTATCGGAAAGGGAAGCTCTGTATCAGAAGTGATTTTCGCCGTAATATTTAATACTTTATAGGCATTCCATTCTTTTAATAATTGGGCATAGCCTTCTTTAGTTTGGCAATAAAGCAATGAATCTACTTGTTGAATACTCTTCTTAGGGAGCAACTGTAAAGCTTTTTCAACAGCCAGTTGATTGAGCTGATAATAGAGCCGTGCCTCATCTACAGAAAGTTTTTCTATTAGATTGCCATAAACTAAGCTATGTTGGGCAGTTAATTTTCCCGTTGAGTTACCGGTCGTACCATGACTGATGTGGGAATTTGCCTCAAGCAAGACTACATCTACACCGGATTTTGCTAAGACATAGGCTGTGTATAGTCCCGTCAAGCCTCCACCGATTATACATACATCACAAGTCGTTGATGCAGGAAGAGATGTTAGGGAGACGGGATCAGTTGTTGCTAGCCAAAGAGATTGTGTCATACATAAACCTCACATTGTTTTTAAGTTCAGTATGTAGATTGATTTGAAAATTTATGCAATGAAGCAGAAAAATTGCCTTAATGTCAGGATTGCCGCTACAATGTAGCAAAAGGAGCGTGACTCGTAATGAAAATTGAAATCTGGTCAGATTATGTATGCCCATTTTGTTATATTGGTAAAAAACAATTAGAGCAGGCTATTCAGGATACTGGTTTTACAGGACAGGTGGAGCTCGTTTATAAAAGTTATCAACTTGACCCAACAACGCCTGAAGATACAAATATGTCTACGTATGAATATTTAGCGAATAAGTACGGGATGACGCTAGAAAAAGCGAAGGAAATGGCGCAAGGTGTTGCTGCTCGTGCGAAAGAGGTTGGCCTGGACTATAATTTCGATAAGCTAATGGAAGAAAATACATTAAAAGCACATCGTTTAGTAAAATGGGCGGAACAGCAAGGGGATGTGACAGCGCTGGTAGAAGCACTGTTACACAATTATTTTATCGAAGCAAAGCGTATCGGGCAGAATGACGTATTAATCGATATTGCTGAGCAAGTAGGTTTGAATCGTGAAGAAGTGACAAAGGTACTTTCTAGCGATGATTTTAAAACAGAGGTAGAGAATGATATACAAGAGGGGCTACATCTTGGTGTACGAGGCGTACCGTTCTTTGTGTTAAATCGTAAGTACGGTATTTCAGGAGCACAACCTCAAGAAGTTTTTGAAGAAACTTTGCGTAAAGTAGCAGAGGAAGAAGGCTTACAATCTGGATTAAAGGTCGCAGGGTCTGAAGATGGTGGAGTTTGTACAGATGATAGCTGTAAATTTTAATTCTGTCGGAGAAAAGTAAAAAAAATAGGACCGATCACTTTTGCAAGGAAGCTGATCAGATTAGTGGTGAACCCGATCACTTCCAACATTTCAGTCTAAAGTCTGAGTCTACTAGCGTTGACTTTTAATAGAGAATTTTTTAAGATACTAATATATCTTGAATTCGAGATATATTAAACTGTGGATTTATAAGGGAGAATTTATATAATGAACGTATTAGTAGTAAAAGCTAACAACCGTCCAGACGGTATTTCAACAAAAATGTATGACACATTTATGGAAAATGTACAAGGTGTAAATGTAACGACTTTTGACGTATTCGCAGAAGACATGCCTTATTTCGGTCAAGATCTTTTCAATGCTTTTGGTAAAGTTCAAAACGGTGAAGCGTTAACTGACATTGAATCACGTCTTTTAGCAGCAAAACAAAAAGCTATGGATGCTTTAACTGCTGCTGATGTTGTTGTATTTGCTTTCCCACTTTGGAACTTAACAATCCCAGCGAAATTACAAACTTTCGTTGACTATGTATTCCAAGCTGGTTATACATTTAAATATAATGAAAACGGTCAATTAGAAGGCTTAATGGGTGACAAAAAAGTTGTTATTTTAAATGCTCGTGGTGGTTACTATTCTGCACCTGAAGCACAACCAATGGAAATGTCAGTTAACTATATCAAAAACGTTGTTGGCATGTTCGGTATGGAAATTATCGAAGAGGTTATCATTGAAGGTCATAACGCGTCATCAGATAAAGCTCAAGAGATTATTGCAAATGGCCTAGAGGCAGTAAAAAAAGTAGCTCAATCTTTACAAACTGTAAATGTATAATAAATTATTTATTGATTAAAGTTCTCTCTAATTTGAGAGGACTTTTTTTACTTATTTCATAGAGGTACGGTAGTGGTAAGGAGGTCTGACATATTGGTACTATGCACTTTTTATTGATTTACATTTAATAACATCAGATTATAACAAATGATTATGTCATAATATTAATCGATCATTTTTAGGTAAAGTGTTTAGCTATTCTTCTAAAATTACATACAATTAGGACTATTTATTCAGTAAAAATACAGATTAGTATAATATAATAGAAATCGTAGGAAAATATTAGATTTATAGGAGGCTGTTACATGAATAAGAAAATAATAACTAAATTCTTTGCGATGTTACTTATTCTATTCACGGTGTTGCCATTTGGACTTTCCGCAAATGCTGCATCAAACGATGTGACACGTGGAGATTACGTGAAAGAATTAGTGGAAAGCTTAAATGTCGAGCTAGGTGATGGTTCTAATCTTGCCTTCACTGATGTCCCTAAGGATTTAGCCCCGTATGTAGAAAAAGCAGTAGAACTGAAACTTATTAAAGGTAAAACTGCGACATTGTTTGGTCCAAACGATAAATTGACACGTCAACAAGCATTTGTTATTTCTGCTCGTGGATTAGTCAGTGAAAACGCTCCAATTTCTGTATTAGATCAGTTTAAAGATGCAGATCAAGTTGCTAGCACACATAAGCAAGATTTAGCAAATGCTGTTTCAGCAAACATATTACAAGGCTTTGAGGATAACACAATTCGTCCTCGTGACTATGTAACAACTGAGCAAATGCAAAGCATTGTTGAACGTTTTGTAGCTGAATACAAATTACCTACATCTGCAACTACAGTGGATCTTCAAATTTTAGGTACAACAGATATTCATACAAACCTTGTAAATTACAATTATTTCTTAGATGCTGAATCAGCTACTGTAGGTTTAGCAAACACTGCTACATTAATTGAACAAGCTCGTACTGAGAACCCGAATACATTATTATTTGATAATGGCGATTTAATTCAAGGAACGCCATTAGGATCTTATAAAGCGCTAGAAAACCCTATAAAGCCAGGGGAGGTTCATCCAGCTATAGCAGCACTTAATGTACTGAAATATGATGGTGGAACTTTAGGGAATCACGAGTTTAACTATGGCTTAGAGTTTTTAGATGAAGTATTAAATGATGCAAAATATCCAGTCGTAAATGCTAACACTTACGATGCTAAAACAAAAAAACGTATGTTTTCACCTTATGTCATTCTTGATAAAGAGGTTGTAGATAATACGGGTAAAAAGCACACACTTAAAGTTGGTGTTACAGGTATCGTACCTACGAAAATTGTTGAATGGGATGCGATCCATTTAGCAGGTAAGGTAGAAATGCAAGAACCAGTTGAAGCGGTAAAAGAAGTTGTACCAGAAATGCAAAAGGCTGGAGCAGACGTAATCGTGGTTCTTTCACACTCAGGTATTGGTGAGGACACTTATGTAAAAGGTGCCGAAAATGTTGGATACCAGATCTCTGAGATTGAGGGTGTCGATGCTTTAATTACAGGTCACTCTCATTTAACGTTCCCAGGGGACTATAAAAACCTTAAAAATGTTGACCAAGAAAAAGGTACAATTAACGGTGTACCTACTGTAATGGCAGGAAGCTATGGTAGCTATCTTGGAGTCATTGACTTAAAGCTAGAACAACAAGGTTCTAAATGGGCTGTAGTGGATGGACAAGGTTCTATACGTTCTATTAAACAAGAAGGCTTACAACCATCTAAAGCAGTTTTAGATGCAGTTAAAGAAGCGCATGAAGGAACGTTAAAGTATATTCGTCAACCTGTTGGTGAGACAACAGCACCAATCCATAGTTACTTCTCAATGGTTCAAGACGATTCTTCAATTCAAATTGTGACACAGGCTCAAAAATGGTTTGTTGAAAAAGAATTAAAAGGTACTGCTGATGAAAACACACCACTTCTTTCAGCTGGTGCACCTTTCAAAGCAGGCTCACGTAACAACCCTGCAGATTATACAAACATTCCTGTAGGTCCGCTTGCGATTAAAAATATGGCAGACATCTATCATTTTGACAATACTGTTGCAACGATTAAAGTAACAGGAGCACAAGCAATTGAATGGTTAGAAATGGCTGCTGGTATATTTGCTACAATCGATCCGAATAAAACGGAAGAACAAAATATTATTGACCCAGAAGCACGTTCTTACAATTTTGATGTATTAGATGGTTTAACATATCAAATTGATGTAACTTCACCGCCTAAATATGATCGTCGTGGTGACTTAGTAGACGAAAAAGCAAACCGTATTAAAAACGTACAATATAACGGTAAACCAATAGATCTAAATCAAGAATTCATCATTATTACAAACAACTACCGTGTTGGTGGTTCTTATGGTGCTACATTCAAAAATGCAGATGGCTCTAACGTAACAAATTATGCGTACGAAAATCGCCAAGCTGTTATTGACTACATTATGGTAAACAAAACAATTAATCCTGCTGCGGATAATAACTGGTCATTTGCACCATTCCCAGCAAATACAAAAGTTATTTACCACTCTGCTAAGGATGCACAAAAAGTCATTCCTGCAGGCAGCAATATCGAATATTTAGAAGATACAGAAGGCGGCTTTGGTAAATATTTAATTAAATAATGAAAATGAAAAGGAGAGTGCGAATGAATCGCTGCTCTCCTTTTTATGTCGTTCAAAGGTCTGATACCTGGTTCCTTGAAATGTTAATAAGGCAAAATCTCCATTTGCAAGTTGTCCATAATCACGACCACTCATTTTTAATTCTAGACGATCGCGACTTAATAAAGTGGTCATAATTTTAAAGGAAAGTGCATCTATAAGTAGTATGTAGTCATTAGATTTCATGATCATCCGTGAAGTGGTCGGCCATGGTTAATTTCTATGTCTTGCTTTATTTGAGCATAGAGGTACATAGTTTTCCATCAATAAAACTAGTGAATTATTTTTAGTAATTAAATATAAAATAATAAATAAATTACGATAAGTAAATAAGTTACTTCAAATTTACTTTTCTTAAATTAATCGTTACAATAGAGTACATAAGAGGTGAAAATAATGAATGAGACAAATTTATGTCCTCGTTTAGCTAAAGCAATGGATTTAATCGGAAAACGCTGGACAGGGCTAATTTTATATCAATTATTAGATGGACCACAGCGCTTTAATGAGATTGAATCTGCATTACCTGTAAGTGGTCGTTTATTATCTGAACGTTTAAAAGAGCTAGAAAAAGAAGGGCTTGTTGAACGCAGAGTGTATTCAGAGGTACCAGTGCGTGTAGAATATTCTTTAACAGATAAAGGTCGGGCGTTAGAAGGGGCAATCCGTAATATTGAATCATGGGCAACGAGCTGGCTTTAGTGTAGGTCTATTGGAATTTTGATGGTTGGGTGAACAATCGGCTATTTATGTCACTAGGAATGACCACGAATTTTCTTTATAATATTCATCATCTCTGCACAGGTAGTCTCGCTGTCTGTTAAGTCGAGATAAAAAATACCCTTCATTTCACTTGTCAAATTAGGGTTCTATATCCATACTAGTGTAGGAGTAAGAAGGACGTTAGAAAGGAATTAGCTTCATGACAAAAGAACAATGGGTGGCGGATTTAGCACAGAGCGTTAATCCGGCCAATATTAAGTTAGATGAATCATTACAGCAATATACTATGACAAAATTAGGTGGTAAAGCGGATGTTTTCGTTCTCGTTGAAACAGAGGATGAAGCAGCAACGGTTATTCGTTATGCTAACATGAATAATATACCATTACTAATGTTAGGTAATGGATCTAATATGATCGTTCGTGATGGCGGTCTTCGAGGAATCGTTGTTACATTTTCGCTTTTAGATGAAATTCATATTAATGGTGACCATGTCTACGCGCAAAGCGGTGCGCTTATAAAAGATGTATCAAAGCTTGCAGCAACAGCATCTTTAACAGGCTTTGAATTCGCATGTGGTATCCCTGGTTCAATAGGTGGAGCTATGGCAATGAACGCAGGTGCATATGGTGGCGAAATTAAGGATATTATTATTTCATCAAAAGTGCTAACAAGAGAAGGTGACATTTTAATATTATCGAAAGAAGAGCTTGAACTTGGTTATCGTCAAAGTATCATTGCTAAAAAAGGGTACTATGTATTATCATCCGAATTTCAATTAGCTAAAGGTGTGCAGGAAGAAATTGATGCAAAAATTGCTGATTTAACGTTTCAGCGAGAATCTAAGCAGCCGTTAGAATACCCATCTGCAGGGAGTGTTTTTAAGCGCCCGCCAGGTC
This sequence comes from Lysinibacillus sp. TE18511, assembly GCF_054062295.1. Classification (NCBI taxonomy): domain Bacteria; kingdom Bacillati; phylum Bacillota; class Bacilli; order Caryophanales; family Bacillaceae; genus Lysinibacillus; species Lysinibacillus sp. TE18511. The sequence continues at coordinate 44,020 of NZ_JBSSFD010000002.1, read as the reverse complement.
ACTTTGCAGGCAAGCTTATTCAAGATAGTGGCTTGCAAGGTAAAGGCGTAGGTGATGCAGAGGTATCAACGAAGCATGCAGGCTTTATTGTTAATAAAGGTAATGCAACGGCTACTGACTATATTGCAACAATCGACATGGTACAACGAGTAGTTAAAGAAAAATTTGGCATCGATTTAGAAACAGAAGTAAAAATCGTTGGTGATGACTTATAAAACTCTACGCTCTTCGCTAATGGCGGAGGGTGTTTTTTGAGGAGTGAAACAGTAAATGAAATTTATATCTTGGAATGTCAATGGAATTCGAGCTTGCTTGGGTAAAGGGTTTTTAGATTTTTTCAATCACGTAGATGCAGATTTTTTCTGTATTCAAGAAACGAAGTGTCAGGCTGGACAAGTGGAGATTTCGCTTGAGGGATATGAGCAATATTGGAATTATGCACAGAAGAAAGGTTATTCAGGTACAGCTATTTTTACAAAGCATGCGCCACTTGCAGTACGTTATGGCGTTGGTGAGGATGAATCACAAGAAGAGGGGAGAATTATTACGTTAGAGTATGAAGATTTTTACTTAGTGAATGTTTATACCCCAAATTCACAGCGTGATTTAGCTAGACTACCTCTTCGTTTAGAGTGGGAGGATCGGTTAGCGCTATATTTAAAAGAGCTAGATGCCAAGAAACCTATAGTATACTGTGGCGATTTAAATGTTGCACATATGGAAATTGATTTAAAAAATGCAAAGTCGAATGTTGGTAATTCAGGTTTTACATATGAAGAACGTGCAAAAATGACTGAGCTATTGGCAAGTGGTTTTGTGGATTCATTCCGCTATATGCATCCAGATACAAGTGATCACTATACATGGTGGTCCTATATGAATAAAGTGCGCGAGCGTAATATTGGGTGGCGTATTGATTACTTTATTGTTTCTGAGAGGTTAAAAGACAAAATGGATGTGGCAAGTATTCATTCACATATTATGGGCAGTGACCATTGTCCAATCGAATTACAGCTTAATAACTAGTGTCTATTAAAAATCGGTGTACATTTTGTGCACTGATTTTTTTGCTTATGTGATGTGAATTTAAAATTAATTGGAGTAATAAAGATAAACATCATTTACATTCAAATACTCATTTGAATATGATGGAATATTATGCTATATTGAAAACAATCAAACGAACATTTGAATGAGGTGAGGAAATGCCAAAAGAAGTATGTGAAGTGACGCATGTTAACGAAGAAGCGGTCAAAAAGGTACAACAGCAAATGCCAGATCTATCAGGAGTAGCAAAGTTTTTAAAAGCATTATCTGATGAAACAAGACTCAAAATTGCATATGCCTTAACGGTCGAGGATGAATTATGCGTTTGTGATGTTGCCTCCATTATTGGCTCGTCAGTAGCAACAGCATCGCATCATTTACGTTATTTGAAAGATAATAACTTAGCAAAATCGTATCGTAAAGGAAAGCAGATGTATTACTCTTTAGCTGATGAGCATGTGTATCAAATTGTAACGGTTGCCTACGAACATGTGAAAGAGGGGATTGCAAATGGGAGCGACGCCAACTAAACAAGAATACAGGCTACAAAACTTATCCTGTGCCAGCTGTGCAGCAAAGTTCGAAAAAAACGTGAAAGCTATTCCTGCGGTACAGGATGCACAAGTTAATTTCGGTGCTTCAAAAATAACAGTTATTGGTGATATTGGCGTTGATCAACTTGAAGAGGCAGGTGCTTTCGACGGCATAAAAGTGTCCCAATCGACAGTAAGAACAATTGAAAAAACAACGCCTTTTTATCGAAAAACAGAAAATATTTTAGCTGGAATCTCCTTGCTATTCGTAATCCTTGGATATGTATTTGGAGCAATGCGTAGTGAAACTGAGCCGCTAACTATTGGGATGTTTATTATCGCGATTCTAGTTGGGGGAATTGGCATTTTTAAAACAGGTTTCCGCAATCTAGCACGCTTTGAATTTGATATGAAGACGCTGATGACCATTGCAGTAATCGGTGCAGCCGTTATAGGAGAATGGGAAGAAGCGGCCGTTGTTGTCTTTTTATTCGCTGTAAGTGAAGCGCTTGAAGCGTATTCAATGGATAAGGCGCGTCAATCGATTCGTCAGTTAATGGATATAGCGCCACCAACAGCAACAATAAAGCGAGCGCATGGCGAACATTTCCATGAGATGGAGCTACCAACGGAAGAGATTGAGATTGGCGATATTTTAATCGTTAAACCTGGTCAGAAGATTGCTATGGACGGAATTGTAGTGAGTGGATTGTCAGCAGTGAATCAGGCAGCGATTACAGGCGAATCTATTGCTGTTAATAAAACGGTCGATGATGAAGTATTTGCAGGTACTTTAAATGAAGAAGGTGCTTTAGAGGTACGTGTGACAAAGCGAGTAGAGGACACAACAATTGCAAAAATTATTCATCTTGTTGAAGAGGCACAGGCAGAAAAAGCACCTTCACAGCAGTTCGTTGATCGCTTTGCGAAATACTACACACCGGCAATTATGATTATTGCCTTACTTGTGGCCGTTATACCACCTTTATTTATAGGTGATTGGCAACATTGGATTTATCAAGGATTAGCAGTCCTTGTTGTAGGTTGTCCATGTGCACTTGTTGTTTCTACACCAGTTGCTATCGTTACGGCAATCGGGAATGCCGCTAGACAAGGCGTCCTTATTAAAGGAGGTATTCATTTAGAGCAGCTCGGTCATATTGAAGCAATAGCATTTGATAAGACGGGTACACTGACAAAAGGTAAACCTGCTGTAACGGATATTTTTACAGCGAAAGGGATGTCTGAGGAATATGTTTTACAGCTGGTAGCAGCAGTTGAAAAACAATCGCAACATCCATTAGCTAAAGCTATTTTGCAGGCATTGCATGATAAAAATTTAACAGAGCTTATACCGACAGACTTTCAATCCGTAACAGGCATGGGTGCTTATGCAACGGTTAATGGTCAAATAATTTATGTAGGAAGCTTAAAATGGATTGCTACTTTAACGACTGTTGATGAGATGGTAAAAGAACAGGTTAAAAAACTTCAAAAACAGGGTAAAACAGTTGTAGCAGCTGTTAGTAATGATCAGTATATTGGGATGATTGGAATTGCTGATCAATTACGTCAAGAGAGTAAAGATGTCTTGGATAAGTTAAATGGTCTAAAGATAAAGCATAAAGTTATGCTGACAGGCGATGCAGAACCAACAGCACAGGCAATTGCAACTTCTTTAAATATGACAGATGTGAGGGCAAGTTTATTACCAGCAGAAAAATTAATGGCCATTAAAGATTTACGTGCACAGTTTGGCGCAGTGGCGATGGTAGGAGATGGTGTCAATGATGCACCCGCACTTGCTTCAGCCAATGTTGGCATTGCAATGGGAGGTGCTGGCACTGATGCAGCACTAGAAACAGCGGATATCGCATTAATGGGTGATGATTTATCGAAACTTCCATATACAATTGATTTAAGTAGAAAAACATTACGCATCATTAAAGAGAACATTATATTTGCCCTAGTCTTAAAATTAGTGGCCCTGTTACTCGTTATCCCAGGATGGTTAACATTATGGATTGCAATCTTTGCAGATATGGGCGCTACATTACTAGTTGTTTTTAATTCGTTACGATTAATCAAAACTAAGAAGTAGTAAATAAGATGTAATTCGGTGACAAATGTAGGTCATTAATCTCGCTAAGGAGCTAGTCGTTTTTATACTACTAGTGATTCTTGAAAAAAACCCTTGTTACCGCTATTATGGTTTCAGGAATAATGTAACAATTAAATATAAACGAGGCGATGGTTTGAATATGTCAGATCCTATTTTAGTAAATGTTACAGAGGAAATTGTGCGTGGTTTAGTAAGCTTTCTACTACGAGGACCGGAATATCAAACATTTTGTAAATGTGAAATCTGTGAACTTGATGCAGTAGCACTTACACTGAATGCATTGCCTAGTAAGTATGTTACATCTTTGGAATCCCGAGATGAAGCGTTTAAAGTGATGAATACTCCTGAAAATATCGAACGAATTAATAAAGAGATTATTCATGCATTACATGTGGTAAATAAGCATCCTCGACATAAGGCGGAGCCAACTTCTATATGAAGTTGGCTCTTCATGTTTTTGAAAAACAAAATGGTCAAGGAAATCTTAGTGAATGATGTGATGCATTAAATGAGGGTGATTTCCGTTCCAGGCTACTCGCTTTCCTGTGGGCGAGCGTCGAGCCGCTTCCTCCGCTTCCTCCGCTGCGCTCCGTGCAGGGTCTCGCCTGTCTCGCTTTCCCACGGGAGTCGAGTAGCCTTCCACTCCAATCAACAATATATTATAAATTTTATGCATTTCAAAAGTGAACGCTTGGCTACTCATTATATTTGAACTGAATAGACTTATAACACTGACGAGTTTGTACATCTGATGTTGCTGCTACACTTTCGCACTTAAAACATTTGTTGCTGAAGTTTCGTTTTATCGTTATAAATTAGAATGTCATGCTAGAAGATACATTCTAAGTGAAGTGGTTGATTGTAGTGGAGACTGGGCGACTCCTTGAGGATTAGCGTCACAGATGAGACCCTGGAGCGAGCAACGCGAGTGAAGCGGCTCATCGGACGCCCCCAGGAAAGCGCCCAGTCGGAACGGAAATCAACCACTCGGTTTGCTGAAGACAATACTTTATTTAAAGATACCTCAATTTTATTTACATAAATTTTTCAGCTGTATAAGGGCCAACATATGAAGTCGGTTCTTTTTAGGGTGCACATGTAGTGTTTTTCTGGCATATGTATTTTCAGTTAACTTTTAAGCCAAGCTTGTAGTAAACTAGAGAGTAAGAAAAGGAAAGAGAGGGAATAGGATATGCCAACACCTAGTATGGAGGACCATATCGAACAAATATATTTATTAATCGCTAATAAAGGGTATGCCCGTGTGTCTGACATTGCTGAAGCATTATCTGTTCTTCCTTCTTCTGTTACAAAAATGGTTCAAAAATTAGATAAAGATGGTTATTTAGTTTATGAAAAATACCGTGGACTTACATTGACGCCCAAAGGAGAAAAGCTTGGAAAACGTCTTGTACAGCGCCATGAGCTTCTAGAGCAATTTTTGCGAATCATTGGTGTAGATGAAGAGCGTATTTACGATGATGTAGAAGGAATCGAACATCATTTAAGTTGGAATTCAATCGACCGAATTGCGGATCTTGTACAGGTAATGGAAGAAAATCCGGACATCGCGAAAAAACTAGAGGCAACTAAGATACAACATAATCTATAAAGTTTTTTGCGAAAATGATGGTGTGAAGGAAAGGAAGACAATATGAACGAATTAAAATCAGGTGAAGTTGTTACGTTAACTGTATTAGAGCAACAAGCATCGAAATGGATCTTAACAAATGGAGTTGACGAACTACCTTTAAATGCTTCAGAGGTAACAGAGCCACTTGCAGTAGGTGATCGCCTTGAAGTATTTTTATTTGCGGATCGTCGTGGTGATTTAGCGGCTACGACAGCTATCCCCACTTTCGTACAAGGTGAATACGGTTGGGCTCGTGTCCTAAGAGTAGCCGAGCGTGAAGGGGCTTTTGTAGATATCGGTACTTCACGTGAGGTGCTAGTGAAAGCGGAAGATTTACCTGCAATAACAGAGCTTTGGCCAGCACCAGGCGACCATGTATTTATGACATTACGTACAGATCGCAATGGTGATTTATTTGGACGTTTAGCAACTGAAGAAAAAATCTCGGAATTATATGAAGGTGCATTTGAAGACATGCACAATAAAAACATTAAGGCACGCCCGTATCGTTTATTACCAGTAGGCTCATTTTTATTGGGCGTAGAAGCTCCGTACCGCATTTTTGTCCATGAATCAGAGCGTAATGCAGAACCTCGTCTTGGACAAGACGTAGTTGTTCGTATTATTGATGTAAAAGATGATGGTTCAATGAATGGTTCACTTTTACCACGTAAGCATGAGCGTATTTCTGACGATGCTCAGCGAATTTTAAACTATTTACAAGAGGTTGGGGGCAAAATGCCTTTTGGCGATAAATCCTCTCCTGAAGAAATTCAAGAAATGTTCCATATGAGTAAGGCTGCATTTAAACGTGCATTAGGAACACTGCTGAAAGCTGGTAAAGTGAAACAGCAAAACGGTTGGACTGAAGAAATTTAGGGCATAAGAAACCACGAAATTAGTGAGATGCTAAAGAGTGGGGATACTGCCAGAATAAAAGAAATGACGAGAGACAACATTGAAACCTTCTCGTCTTTTTTTCGTACTAATTACTGTATAATGGCGTACATTATACAGACCAAATGTGTTTTCTAACGAAAGGGGTCACACAATTTGAAAAAAACGTGGATGAAAATACTAACAGCGACTATGTTAGTATTTGGCGTGATGGCACCAGCAACAAGTTTTGCAGCTGATAATACGCCACCAAAAGCAATTGATGAAAAACTAGGCGTACCGATCGTCGTATATGGGGCAAACTTATCTGAGGCTGAAAAAGAGTCTGTTAAAAAATCATTAAAAGTGGATGAAGAGCCTGAAATTGAAGAAATAACAGTATCAGGTCAAGACTTAGTTAAATATATTAAAGATAGTAATTCGAGCTCTCGTATGTATTCCTCTGCTAAAATTACGCGCAAGAATGCAGGAGAAGGTTTAGTTATCGAGATTGTTACACCATCAAATATTACACAAGTTACGTCTGAAATGTATGCAAACGCAATGCTAACAGCAGGTATTGAAGATGCAACAGTACAGGTGGCTGCACCAAAAGCAGTAACAGGTCATTCAGCACTTGTGGGAATTTACAAAGCCTATGAAGTAACAACAGGTGAAAAGCTTGATATTGATCGTACAGATGTTGCCAATGAAGAACTATCTGTAGCAACTACTCTTGCACAATCAGCAGGAGTGGACGATGCCAAGGTTGCACAATTACTAACGGAAATCAAAAAACAAATTGCAGAATCAAAGCCAGCAACTCGAGAAGATGTTGAACAGATTGTGCAAGAGCAATTAAACAAGCTTGAAATTAATTTAAGTGAACAGGACCGTCAATTGTTAGTTGATTTGATGGACAAAATTAGTAAGCTAGACATTGATTTTAGTAAATGGTCTGAACAGTTAGATGATATTAGCAATACAATAAAAGAGAAATTTGGCGCACTTATGGAAGATGAAGGATTTTGGGCAAGTGTGAAAAATTTCTTTGCTAATTTAAAGGATACAATTTCTTCATGGTTTAATTAATTCATAGAAAAGAGTCTGCAACACTTCCTCCTGATTGCTAGAGGAAAGTGAGCAGATTCTTTTATTTTTATCATCTTTGTTCAAGGGATTGGATTTTTTAGTGCCACCCACTATCTTTGTAAAAATGTAAAAGGCTATGTTACTATGAAAAAAAGGAGTGGTGAGAAATGGAATTTCAATTACAGCAGCTAGCAGAAAATAAACTTGCTTTTGTCTATGAGCAAGAAGGGGAAAGGTTAGCAGAAATTACGTGGCAACAAAAGGGGCAAGTAATGGTAATGGATCACACATATGTATCAGATAAGCTCCGTGGACAAGGTGTGGCCAAAAAATTATTAGATTATGCAGCGGCATACGCCCGTGGAAATGGCTATAAAATGGAAGCTGTTTGTTCCTATGTAGTTGCAGCATTTGAAAAATCTAATGCTTATGATGATGTAAAACGATAAAAAATAAGGCAATCTGCAATTGTTAAGTATGCAGATTGCCTTTTAACTTTTTTAGCAAATGTTTTTTGTACCGAAAGCGTAGCGGCAGGTACAGAAGTCGTCCACCTCTATAGGTAGTGAGATGAATGCATAATTGATTTCCTATGGCAAAATATCCACGATGCCCCTTACAGTAAAAGGATACTATAAATTAGTGCAGTTAAGACACTCGCTCCACCTATTAATGAAGCCAAATCTACCCAATCATATACTAAATCTAGATCTTTCGTAATAACCACTCTCCTGTTGCAAGTATTAATACATTAATTACCTTTATTCGTCCTTTATAATCAAAAATAATTACAAAATTAGACTCCTCACCATAACGATCTGACAGAAACGAAAGGGATAGAGGATTCTCACCTTATATATGCTTTAACATAAATAAAAATTATGTTTAGTCTAATAAAAATAAGGAAAAGATATAATACGAGCCACTATTTTGGGAGGGATTTATAATGGCAAAACGTAAAGGAACTGGTGTTGTGATTGCAGGGTTAGCTGGATTAGCAGCATCTTATTTAAGTAAAAAAGAAAACCGGGATAAAGCATTAAGTATGTTCAATGGTGCAAAATCTAAATTGGGATCTTATCTGAATACAACGAATATGGAGATGCACAAAAACATTTCAGAACGTATAACTACTGAAGTCGCGACAGAAGCTGGAACATCCCCAACGAAAATAGCTTCAAACGAAATGGTTGCTGAAGGTGGAGGACATACAAGTATTCATTATTATCATGAAGAAATTCATGAAAAAAAGAAATAAATAAAAAACCTTCTCATTTAAACGTGAGAAGGTTTTTTGTGTGTGATTATAATAATGGCTGCAAATACTAACAAGACAACGCCAGTAAATATAAAGCCACTGACAATTCCTAGTGAGAGCCATCCGAGCAAGGAGGAACCTAAGACAACTCCTAGTGAGAAGAATGCATAAAAATAACCATAGGCTTTTCCGCGAATCTCAGCAGTAGTTGAGTCGATTAAAAGTGAATTTACTGACGGGAATAAGAAGCCAAACCCGATACCGTAGCAAGCCATTGCAATATAAAGTAACGTACTTGAATCTGCCTGACTAATTAATAATTGACTTACTCCCATTAAAGCAATACCAAGTGCTAAAGTTTTTATTGGAGCAACCTTATCGAAAATACGATTAGTAGGCAAAATAAATACAAGTACAGCAATAATTCCAAATGTACTCATCAATGTCCCGCTTAAACGTGAATCGAAGCCTAAAGATTGCACTTTTAGAGGAAGTAGATAGGCGATGACGCCTTGAGAAAACATTAAAAAAAATGCTCCTAAGAATGCCTTTAATGTAAGTGTATTTTTAAAAAATACACTTATAGGAATGTTTGTACTTGGTTCAGATTGTTGTTTTTTTATTTGATTGGATTTTAGTAAGAAAAAGGCAAGAATACCTAACAAAATCATAAAGCTTGCTGTTATATTAAAGACAAATGGTACACTAGTACGACTTGCTAAAATACCACTAAATGCAGGACCGATTATGGCAGCAATGCCGACGAACGCTCCGGAAATAGCACTACCCTTACCTCGTTTTTCTTGCTCAGTTGCATTTGCTAAAAATGTGAATGCAGCAGGGATGGTTAGACCAGCAACTAATCCATGTACAAAACGGACTATTAATAGAACAATGGGATCGTCTACTAAATTATATAGTGATAATGATAGCCCTGTCGTTAATAGTCCTAGGATTAAAATAACAAAGGGACCTTTACGATCTGTTAAAAAGCCAGAAATAATATTACCGATTGTATTGGACAGAGAATACATGCCTACTGCTAGACCAGTTAAGAAGGCTGATGCTCCTAAGGATTCAGCATATGTACTCATGACAGGAAGTTGGGTAAATAGGTCAAAAAATGAAAAGAATATAATTAAATATATAAATTTCTTCATAGTTCCTCCGACAGAAAATTACGTATTTGGTGACATGTAAATATTTGACTACTAAGAAAGCCAAATATAAAACTATCACTTTATTATACCATTTTCGACAAAAAAGAACGCCTAATAAGATTTGACTTAGTAGGCGTTCTTTAGGTTATTAAGCTTTAGCAACTTCTTTTTTCATTGTTTTGTTTTTAGCAAGATTTACGTGCCAAGAAAGTGCTTCCTCTAAAATATGAGGTGTTTGATGGCCGCCAGTTGCTTCTAGAGCACGGTTATAGTAATCCCAAAGTTGTTCTTTGTAATCTGGGTGTGCACAGTTTTCGATAATTAAAGGTACACGCTCTTGTGGTGCAAGACCACGTAAGTCAGCAATACCTTGCTCAGTTACGATTACATCAACATCATGTTCAGTGTGGTCTACGTGAGAAACCATTGGCACGATTGAAGAGATAGCGCCGCCTTTTGCGTATGATTTAGTAACGAAAATACCTAGACGTGCGTTACGTGCAAAGTCACCTGAACCACCGATACCGTTCATCATACGAGTACCAGATACGTGTGTTGAGTTTACGTTGCCATAGATATCTAATTCAAGAGCAGTGTTGATTGAGATTAGACCCAAACGACGGATAAGCTCTGGGTGGTTAGAAATTTCTTGTGGACGTAAGCAAATTTTATCAGCGTATTTCTCTAGGTTGCCGTATACTTTTTTCTGTAATTCTTCAGTCAGTGTAATTGAAGTAGCTGCTGCGAATTTAACTTTACCAGCATCAATTAAGTTGAATACAGCATCTTGAAGTACTTCAGAAGCAACAACTAAATCTTCAAATTCTGAATTTGCGAAGCCGTCAAGTACAGCGTTTGCAACAGAACCTACACCAGATTGTAATGGCATTAATTGTTTTGTTAAGCGACCAGCTTTAATTTCATCGCTGAAGAAGTCTAATAAAATGTTTGCCATTGTTTGTGTTTCTTCATCTGGCGGTACGATTAATGAAGGAGCATCTGGCTCTTCAGAAATAACAATCGCTTTAATTTTAGCTGGATCTACTTTGATACCGATGTCACCAATGCGTTGCATAGCATCAGTCATTGGGATTGCTTCACGTTGACCTTGCTCACCTGGTACATAGATATCGTGGATACCTATTAACGCTTCTGGGTGAGAGATATTTAATTCGACAATAATATTCTCAGCATATTCTGCGAAGATAGGTGAGTTACCTACTGAGTTTGTTGGGATAATAAATCCATCTTCTGTAATAGCAACAGCTTCAAGGATTAAATATTTAATTGGTCCAATAATTCCTTGGCGAACTAATTCAGCGTTATGTGAAAGATGAGCGTCTACATAAAGGACATCCCCAGTGTTAATTAAATTACGGATCGTTGCATCTCCTTGGAATGGTCCACGTTTGCGGATAACACCAGCATCAGCTAAGTAGTTATCAACTTCAGGTCCTAAAGAAGCTCCTGTATATACATCAATTTTGAATTTTTCGTTTTTAGCGCGCTCTACTAAAGCCATAGGAACAACTTTCGCGTCCCCCGCACGAGTGAATCCACTCATACCAACTACATCACCGTTAGAGATAAGCGCTGCAGCTTCTTCAGCAGTAACAATTTTACTTTCAAGTTCTTTTAAGCCTAGGCGTTTTTGAACATTTGCATCCATTAAAAAATCCTCCCCTAAAAAGTATTGATGGAAACCGGTTACAAAACTAGAAAAAGTTCTGTAAGAATTTTCTGTATATTCGATTGTAGTATGACTCCAACCATTTGAATAATACTATCACCAAATTGTCACAAAAACTTTAGAAATAGCATTAAAATGAGTAAAAATAGGAAAAATGAGCATAAAAATGAATTTTCGACAGAGAAAACGTTTTAATGTAGAGCTGTATTATTTTTTTGAGAATTTCTTGGCTCATCACCAAAATGTGTGGTTAATTTCTGTTCCGACTGGGCACTTTGTCGCTGACGCTTCGCTTTCGCGCAGATAAAACATTGTTGCTGACGCTTCGCTTTCGCACAGATAAAACATTGTTGCTGACGCTTCGCTTTCGCACAGAGCAGAGCTTCCTGGGGGCGTCCGATGAGCCGCTTGGGGCAAAAGGATGTTGGTCACGAAGGCGTTACCACAGGACGTGATGCTCTTAGCCTACGTTCCTCTACCGCTAATCCCCAAGGAGTCGCCCAGTCTCCACTCCAATCAACTAATATACAGAGTGTATATTTTTAAAATTGTCATCCACAACTTTAAGTAATGAGCACTTATAAGCTTGTTTCAGTAAGCAAAAAAGTACAGCGGACAATTTCAATAAGAAAATGCTCGCTGTACTTATAAAAGATTAGAAACCTAAAGAACGACGGAAGTAACTTGCGTAGCGTTGGCTAACAGGAATACGAGTACCATCTTTCATGATTAATAAAAACGTTGAATGTGAATCTGGTTGAATTTCGTCAATGTAGTCAATATTAACAATATATGAGCGGTGACAACGTATAAATGAGTCAGGTGCTAAAAATAGCTCAAGATCACTTAGGTTTAAGCGGTGATACCCTTCACGACTCATTGTTTTAACAAATGTTTTTCGGAGCTGTGTTTCTAGATAAATGACTTGATCATGCTTGATTGGGTACCAGCAATCATCAATTTTAATTGTAATGTAGTTCGTTAAAAATGCTGATGGCTTTTGTGGGAAGATAGCAGTAATAGCACCCTTAGTTTCGCCTTCCTCCATTAAAGGAATACTCATGCCGTAATATGCAATGCCAAATACATCAGGTTCAATATAAGAGCTTATCTTTTGCCCATAGCTTAATGCTTTGTGAGCTGCTGAACCTTCTTTAATTGGATCGCCTGGCTTGATTTTTAAATCAACTTTCTTGCTCGGTTGGTAATACAAGTATTCGTTTGTATCGGAAATTGCGATGGAAGTATTCTCAGGGAAGAACTCCTTAATAATCTCCATAATTTCTTCTATCTGTTTTGGATCCACTATTAACACCTCGTCTAAACTTTTAAAAATAGTATTATCATCTATTTTACTACATATTCGTATAAATTATATAGAGAAGATTTCGGAATAAAAAAGAGAAATGTCGATTGATGAAATATATAGGTGTTATAACCTTACATAATTTGTAACAAAATTTAAATAATTACTAATTTATTTTGATATGTATATGGTAAAATCTAATTGTGCAACATAAGTTTACGAGGTTTCTACTATATATATATGATAAATTAGCACTAGAGAGAAAGACAAAATGTGGTTGAAAGAAAATCGCAGAATATGGTAAAATTCACTGTATAGTCTATTTTTTTTGTAAACTGATGGTTTAGTTGGGTTATTTTTAAGTTATATGCCATATATAATTGTGAAATAGGACTCAGTTTATATTATCAATAAGGAAAACTATTTTCTTATTTGAAATAAGTAGAACAGTGTCAAAATTTGTAAAAGTGATTCGAGCAATCTGAGGAAAGATGGGGAAGATTATGCAACTACATCAACATTCTATGTCAGAAACGATATCAAAAAGATACTTCCAAGAAATCGATAGTATTAACCAATACATCGGTGTTGAAGAATTTTTTAATATTGAGTCGAAATTAATATTTGAAATTTACCATTTAGAATCTGCAAAGGCTAAGAAATCTTTGCATGAGTTAATTGATATTCTTTCAATACGTTTTGGCAAACAAGTCATTAAAATTGTTCGAAGCTATTTTTCTGTTTTGTCGTCAATTGTTGCTCGTAAATTGCTAGACAACCAAGTACCTTCGAAGAAAGCGTTTGCTTTTAACGTTGCTTGTAATGATATGATCGAAAATCAGATGAAAGACGCGGAATTTTTACAATTCGCTGATGATTTAATAGATTTCTTTGTCTATTTTATTGCAGATCGCAAGCAACCGACTTTTCGTCATCAGACCGTTAATAAAGTGATAATGTATATAAATGATGAATTGGAAAATGACTTAACAGTGGAAAGCATCGCAAATAATTTTCATATAAGTACTAGTCACTTATCACGTATTTTTAGAGAACATGTTGGTATTACACTAGTTGAATATTTAAATGTTCGTCGAGTAGAGGAATCTCAATACTATCTAAGGCACACAAATAAAAGTATTACTTCTATTTCAGACCAATTCCATTTCTGTAACCAAAGCTATTTTACCCGCATCTTTAAAAAGTATACTGGGGTAACACCCAAACATTTCCGAGATGAGCTACATCATGAATTTTATCGTTTTGAGATGACAGAGTCTGAGCTTCAAAACATTTAGCTATTTCAGCGGGTGTTCAAAGATCCTCTGAAAAGAGGGGACATATGATGAATAAATAGGATGCGGACGTATTAGCAATGCTAAAGCTCTCGCATCTTTTTTATGCTGAAAACGTAGGGCGGTAACAATAATTAGTAGCACTTGCTATTTGATAAAGATAGATCATATAATGTATACTTCACTTTAGTTGATAAATAATAGTAGGTGGAAAAATGAAAAAATTGAAGCTATTTTCAATGCTTGGACTTGTCGTTTTTGTTCTTAGTGGCTGTCAAGCTGTGCAAGACAAAGAAGGTTTTTTCTATGGTCTTTTTGTAAAACCTATGGAATTTTTACTGGAATTTTTCGGTAACACTATTTTTTCAGGCAACTATGGTTTAGCGATCATCGCAATTACGGTCCTTATTCGTTTAATTTTAATGCCGATTATGTTAAAAAATTATCGTCAGCAACAATTGATGAAATCGAAGATGGATGCGTTTAAGCCTGAAATGGAAGCTGTTCAGAAAAAAATGAAGGAAGCAAAGACTAAAGAAGAACAAACGCAGTATCAACAAGAAATGATGGCATTATATCAAAAACATGGCATCAATCCACTCAATATGGGTTGTTTACCAATGTTAATTCAAATGCCTATTATCATGGGTCTTTATTTCTCTATTTTATATTCTACAGATGTGAAATCACATGAGTTTTTATGGTTTAGCTTAGGTTCACCTGATATCGCTATGACAATTATCGCGGGTATTGTATATTTAGTCCAAGCACGTGTGTCATTATGGACAGTGCCAGAGCAACAAAAAGCGCAAATGAAAATGTTTATTTATATTTCACCAATTATGATTGTCTTTATCTCAATGACATCTATGGCAGCTCTACCACTTTACTGGTCTGTCGGCGGTGCATTATTGATACTTCAAACATATATCGGTCGAAAATTCTATTCGGAGCATCCGGAAAAAGTAAAATCATAAATTAATTTATGTCGAGGCGCCTGCGTAGCCTCGATTTTTTTAGGAGGACAGCAAGATGAATAAAAAGTGGCTATCATCTATTCTAGTCGCGTTTTTTAGTATTGCAGCTATTGTATTTATGATTATGGGTAACTTTAATTTTGCAGTATTTGCTATGACGATTATGTTTGCCCTATCGAATGGTTTTAGAGCCAAAAGTTTTAAAGAGCAAGGTTATATAAAAGAGGCAAAATGGATGAAATACATGGCAATCTTTTTCACGGTTGCTTCTATAGCAGTGTTTATTACTATTATCACAGACTAACCGACTAATTTTAAAATCTACGGTGAAAACGTACACCTTAAATTGTGAACAGTGCTAAAATGAAACTATACCAATAAAGTATAACTGTAATCAGTACTTACTGTAGGGCTTGTTCTTTTTCTTTTTAACAAATAAAGAACTCAACTGTAGTACTTGATAACTATAAAAGGGGTCAAAATAGTGAAAAACAAACGTCTACCACTTATCCTTGGGGCTTTGATTTCAGTGGCACTAATTGTATCTATTTTTGTAGTTTATAACTATAAAAATAACCAAAAAAGTAATGCATCAGATGAGCAAAAACTTACAACAGAACAAGCTGAAAAAGACTCGCCTACAATGGAAGAACCGAAAAAAACAACCGAAAACCCTGTGAAACCTGAGCAACAGCCGGATGAGAATGGCTATTTACCAAATCAAACGTTACCCACTGAACCGACATATATTAATGGTATCTTACTAGCCAATAAGATATACCCACTACCATCTACCTTTGCGCCAGGAGAGAATCCTGAGGCACGACAAGCTCTAGATCAAATGTTGGCTGATGCAAAACAACAAGGGTTTGATTTAGTAGCATTTAGTGGCTATCGATCTTTTGATTATCAAACAAAGTTATATAATAACTATGTTAATCGTGATGGACAGGCTGCCGCTGATCGTTATAGTGCACGACCAGGTTACTCAGAACATCAAACTGGCTTGGCCTTTGATATTGGGGAGCGTGGTAAAGAAGATTTATGGTTGACTGAGGAATTCGGCGAAACACCAGCGGGACAATGGCTAATGACACATGCTCAGGATTTCGGCTTTATTTTACGATTCCCAAAAGATAAAGAGGACATTACTGGATATATGTATGAGTCATGGCATTACCGTTATGTTGGCAGTGACAAGGCAAAAGAAATTAAAAAACAAAATATAACGTTAGAAGAGTATTTAGGTGTGAAATAAAAAAGGGAAGAGAGCAGTTCATCATTAATGAGCTAGCTCTCTTCCTTTTTCTATGTTCTATGTTCTACAAAATAGGTGTTAGTAAACGTGAAACTGATTCTTTAAATTTAATGAGTGAAGAACGATTTTGGTACATTTCCAAAGTTAATTCAGTACAGTCGAAAATATCCTTCTCAAACAGCTCGGCAAGCTGATGTGAAATCTTTGAGTCATAAATAAAGGCATTAACTTCGAAGTTTAAGCTGAAACTTCGCACATCAAGGTTTGCAGTTCCGACTGTAGATGCTTCATCGTCAATAATAATGGCTTTAGCATGGATAAAGCCCTTTTCATAAATATAAACTTTTGCTCCTGCATTCAATAATTGTCCAACGTATGAGTAGGTAGCCCAATAAACAAACATATGATCAGGCTTATTTGGAATCATGATTCTTACATCAATGCCTGATAGCGTCGCAATTTTAATAGCATCTAAAAAACTAACATCAGGTATAAAATATGGCGTTTGGATATAAATGTATTTTTTCGCCATATTAATAAGCTTTAAATAACCAATTTTAATTTGTTCCCAGTCAGAATCGGGTCCACTTGAAACGATTTGTAAGCCCACATCGCCTTTTTGGGGAATAGCAGGGAAGTAACGATCTGAGTAACCCATTTTCTGTTGATCGGATGCTTGATTCCAATCAAGTAAAAAGCGTGTTTGTAATGGATGTACGGCACTACCCTCAATACGTAAATGTGTATCTCTCCAATAACCAAACTTCTTCTGTAGCCCAAGATACTCATCTCCAACATTAAAGCCACCGATATAACCAATACGGCCATCAATCACAACGATTTTTCGGTGATTTCTAAAATTTAAACGAGGATTAAGTAGTGGCAAAATGGATGGGAAAAATACTTCAACTTCACCACCTGCATTAAGTAATTCCTTGAAATGGCGTTTTTTAACATTACGTGAGCCCATTTCATCATACAAAAGCCGAACCTTTACCCCTTGCTTTGCTTTCTTAGTAAGTTTATCAACAATGCGTGTACCTAAATCATCTAGACGGAAAATATAATATTGAATGTGAATATGATCTTTCGCTGCTTCGATATCTTTAAGAAGTTGCTCAAATTTATCAGCACCATCACCAAAAATCTCAATGTGGTTGTCTTGTGTTAACACCGCATTATTTGTTTTAAGATGCATATAAATCATTTCTTTATAGTTTTCCGCATTTTCGATACGAAACTCGAATGTATCATTTCGAATCGCTTCTGTCTGATAGCTAATGAGGTTATCAATCCCAATATCCTTGCGTCCTTCCCAACGGAACAAATGCTTTTTTCGTAGTTTTCGTCCGAGCAGTAAGTATAAAGCAAATCCACCTACTGGAATGAAAAATAATACTAGAATCCATGCCCATGTAGAAGTAGCATCTTTACGTTCTAAAAAAATTATGACCATTGCTGCTAAAATATTTATAAACATAATTAAAGGTATTGTATATCCAACATCTGTAAAAATACTCATTCCTACACCTGCCTTAACTATATTTTTGCAATATATTTAGTATAACTTACTTTACAGATGGAAAGAAGATATGAAATTTGTAATAAGCATTGAAAAGGATTACCTCGAAAACTAAAGCGAGGTAATCCTTTTAGTAATGCTCCCATTGAAATAAAATATCAGAGAAATCTTTTTGAAGTAGCTTATTACGATTGATGAAAAATTTCCCAACTCCACTATCTGCCCACATAATACCGATTTCGTCATGAGAATCGATTTGGAGCAATAGCACATCATATCGTTGAAGGAGTTGCGATTGGTGGCGAATATCTTCCTCTAAAAAATAGGCATAGCCACCAATTTTAGCTCCTGCTCCTAAAAAATGTTGTAGATAAACCTCCTGTAAATCAACGTCTTCTTGTGAAGGAATTAAGTTTGGTAAATAGTGTATCGCACGATAATCTAAAGCAGAAACAGGTTCTTGAATTGGTCGAAATTGTAAAGCTAACTCCTGATGTATAGGGAACCAATCATCTGCTGCTTGTGCTAAAAACTCCTGTCTTGGAACTTCGGCTTCGGAATTTATGGTAGGGTAAAAACGTATTTTGTAAAATTGCTGGAAAATATCCTCATGATAATGATCAGCGTTCACGAAAATATTGGATGAAATAAAAAATTGCAGAATCCCTTGAGATGGGAAATCCTTTAATGGTGGCATTTCTGCAAAGTTAATTTGAGCTAATAGCCGCATAGGCTCACCTGTAATATCTTTCGGATATGCCTGGTAATAGGGTAAATAAGGTTTCCCAGCAAATTTACTTTCCGTTAACGTTGTTGAACGTTTGTATGGTGTGATAATCATCGCTGAAAGAAGTGTATCTTCAATTTCAAAACGAAACGATTCTAGCTCTTTGGGGAGTAAAAGATTTGTTGTTTTGTTCATACAGGCCCTCCGATATTCCGCTTTAAGAAGTTAAATATTCCTTGAAGTGTACTATATACTTTAAATTACTATTAAGTAACGGCTTTTTATCCACAAATTATTCAAGTCGTAAAGATTTTTTTGAAGCTTTATAAATAAAAATTAAACTTATCGAAACAATGGCTATTGCTGCCGAAGTATAGTAACCGATATTAGCTTGAACTGTAAATAACCATGTGAAAAATAGTGGACCAAGGATGCGCCCTAAATTATCCATAGAATAAGAAAGGCCTGCAGCAGTTCCGTATTGGCCACCAGACTCTTTTGATGAAAGAGAAACGACACATGTTCTAGCAAGTGCATTACCCGCTGTAAAAACGCAAAGGGCAAGGCCTGCTGTAAATAAGTTAGCTGTTAATGTGAATAAAAGCATACCGGTAGCTGTCAAAATTTGTGCACCTATTAACCAATTTGTTTCGCTTCCGTTTTTAATGCGTCTCACAACGCCACCTTGAATAGCTGCATCTACAAAGCCGCTAAACATAAATAAATAACCAATTTGTAGTGGTGTAATTTGAATTTTTTCAATTTGGAACAACTGGAATGTAGCTTCTACTCCAGCCAGCATAAAAGTAACTAAAAATGAGAACATAAATAAGTAACGTACACGGTATTGCAGCATTGTGCCAGCACCTTTTGGCACAATTGCACGTTTATTTGTATCTTTTCGTTTTTCAGGTTCTTTTAAGACGAAACTTGCATAAATAAATAATAGTGCTATTAGTATTGCTGAAGCGATAAATGGCAGTTGCAGGCTATAGTGTCCGAGCATACCACCAATTGCTGGACCGAAAATAAAACCAAGCCCGATGGACATGCCCATGAGACCCATGTATTTATTGCGATCCTCCTCACTCGACATATCACCTATAAAGCCTGTTACAGCTGTATACAGTGCACCCGAGAATAAACCACCCACAACACGTGAGACATATAAAATGGCTAGATTATCTATAAATAATGAGAAAATAACAAAGCTTAGACTAAAACCAACTAAGCCCATTAAAATTAGTTGCTTCCGTCCTACCTTATCGGATAGCATGCCCCAAAGTGGTGCAGTGAAGAAACTTGCAAGTGAGTACACGGTTAGTAAACCACCAACGTGTATATCATCCCAGTTTTGTTGAACAATAACCTCTGGTAAGACAGGAATAATAATTCCAAATCCTAGATAGACGAGGAATTGAACAGACATTAATAATAAAATGGCTTTTTTCATACAGACCCTACTTTCATACGATATTTTAGTATGTATATTCTACCTCTCTTGTTCTTGTTATTACAAGGAGACGGAGAATAAAACACTTTTAATGCTTAATAATGGCTTACATTTAACTTCTTTCAGCAAGTGTTTTATGTAACGTAAGTGAAACGGCAGTTACAAGTGTTTTATGTAACGTAAGTGAAACGGCAGTTACAAGTGTTTTATGTAACGTAAGTGAAACGGCAGTTACAAATGTCTTTTGTACCGAAGGCGTAGTGACAGGTACAGATGTCTCCCGCAGCTATAGGTATCCAAACAACCGCTGAAATTAGAGGAACTCAGGCTAAGAGCTTCACATCCTGTGAAAACGCCTGAGTGACCAACGTCGTGTTGCTGACGCTACGTTAGCACTGCGCTTTCGCACAAAAAACATCTGTTGGCCTAAAACCTCCGGACGCAATTACAACGAAGCATAATTGAAAGTATAATGTATAAAAAAATGCAGACTGTTAATACTGGAACTATATTGAGGCTAACGAATTCAAAATCAATTCACCTATTTTTAATTTTTTGTATCGATTGTCGCATAGTGTATTAACTTATTTCTGGGGTATATTACTAGAAGATATATCGGTATGTGTAGGTTTGATTTTTGATATTTATGGTAAATAGTGAAAAGAAAAATTTTACATTGTAACAAAAATGAAAAATTTTAAAGCTGAGTTAAATGGTATGATAAGGAATGAATAAACTTGTCAGACATCATACACATGCAAAAATGAAACTTTTTTGGAAATAAAACGTTTATAAAATCGAGGAAAGATTGAGGTGGAATGTATGACAAAAGAAGTAGATTTGAAAAAGATTGTTTCGAATTTATCGAAATTGGGTGTAACAGCCACTGTAACAAAGTCTCGACTTGAACTTTTAAAAGTGCTAACACCACCAACACAAACTCCGCAAGTTCAAGCTTAACTCGTTTACAAATGAAAATGGGTAGTCTCAATTACAGAGACTACCCATTTTCTATATCTATCATTCTACTTTAGGGACTATTTAATCATCATCATCGTGAGTGGTAAACATGTAGGTACGATAGTGGTAGCGCATGCTAAAAACAAGCCCTATGGCAAGTGCGTTCCCCATTAATGAACTTCCTCCATAACTGATAAACGGTAGAGGAATACCTGTGATAGGTAGTAATTGGATAGTCATGCCGATGTTCTCGAATACATGGAATGTAATCATTGCGATAATACCAGCACATACATATGTTGAGAATGGATCTTTTAATAATAGTGTAGTTTTTGTTAAATGATAGATTAATAAAAAGAACATACAAATAACGAAACTAGCACCAACAAAACCCCATTCTTCTCCAATAACTGTGAAAATAAAATCTGTATGACCTTCGGCAACGTAAACTTCACGACCTTTGAAACCCTTCCCGAAAATCTCACCTGAACCAATGGCATTTAGGGAAGTAATTAAATGGTATCCCTCACTAGAAGAATATGAATAGGGATCTAACCAAGAATAGATTCGAGCAAACTGATACGGTTTCAAGCCGAATGCTTGTTCTAAAAAATCCTGCATATAGAGTGCCATCCATAAAAAAGTACCACCTACTGCAGCTCCACCTACAAAAATCGGTAAAATGATTTTCCATGATACCCCTGCTACAATAATGAGAGCAGCCGTAATGGCAAAGAATACAAGTGCTGAACCAAGGTCAGGTTGCTCCAAAATAAGAGCTAAAGGTACTGCCAGTGTGAGAGCCATTTTACCTAGCAATAAAAAGTCCGTTTTTATTGATTTAAAAGGATGGACTTCGTGGTGCTTACTAATAAGTCGAGCAAGTGCTAAAATGTAAAAGGTTTTCATAAACTCAGAAGGCTGTATATTTCCAAGTGGTGTATGATACCAGCTTTTAGCACCATTAATTCTTTCACCGATTTGTCCTGTTCCTTCTGGCATGAAGATAAGTAGTACTAATAAGGCGATGCCAAAACCGTACATATACCATGACATCTTTTTATATTGGTCAGGCTCGAAAAACATAACAATACTAATAATAACCGCGCCGATGACGTACCATTGTAATTGTTTAGGGACAAAGTTTGTGCCATATTGACCTGATGTTTGCGCCGATGCAATGGCTAACAAACTTATGACTAAGAAGGTAAGAAGTATAAAAGCGAGCGTCCAGTCAAAACGACTCGCAAAATTTCGTTTATTTTCCATACAAGCCACCTATATTAAAATAGTATTTCTGCACAAGTAAATTTAATGTAAATTATTTCCGATTCAATTTTTAGTTTAACTTCTTTCAGCAGATAATTTTGTACCGAAAGCGTAGCGACAGGTACAGATAATTTTGTACCGAAAGTGCAACGTCAGTTACAGAAGTCTCCCATCTCTATATGTGGGCATCTGCCGTAGATATGAGGCAAATATCAATTCCAAAGTTAGCGTGCCAACGAGAAGCTCGGTGCTTGCTTTCAAAGGGCTTGAAATTCACTTAGATATTTGTAAAAAATGAATAGAATTTTATTCTTTTAAATTTGCTCATTTAGAGTAGTTAACAACATATGTGCTTTCACATGTTTAACATTCATATTATAACGCAAAAAACACTTTTACGCCTGTGTATATTGTTGTGACGACAATTAGCAGAAAATGTTTCAAAAAAATCAAATTTAGTCTTATAATGTAGTGAAGAATGGGGTGATGGTTGTGGCTAAAAAATTGAAGTCAGCTGAAGATTTTATGTATCATATTTATGTTCATATGAATGATGTCGATAAATTTGTCATTTTTAGCGGGCTTAAATTCTCGCAATTTGTGGCTGCGCTTGAACCACTGCATCACTTACTGTTGTTAAAACATTCCTATGAAGATGGTTCCTTTAATATGCATACACAGTTTGATTATATACCAGATGAGGAAGTACATCGATTTGTAAAAAAAGCTGCTGAATCAAAAGAATTGTGTTGGGTAGACTTCATGGATGAGAAGAGGCTAGACCAACTAACACCGATGGAACAAGGAGAATTGCTTTACATAAGTCATAAAAAGGAATCGATTACTTCACCGTTTTTTAACAAATTACAAAATCGATTTGTCTACTATTCTTCAGACTTAGAGAAGATGACTAAAATTTATTTTCGTCATTTAAGTGATTCTGATTTACTTGTTGCCAATGTTTTTAACAGTTTAATTCGTGAGAAGGAACGTAGCACTGGTTTTTGGCGTCGGAAAGTAAAATCAAGTATTCCTTCTATTTCACCTGAATTTTTGCGTGCTTATCGTTCTTTTGCTAAAGATGGGGCGCTGTTATCATTATATCGAATCGAAAAGCCTAAAGTAGCTTACGGTATCGAAATTCGTAACCTGTCAGAATATACCTTCCCTGATGAAGTGTGGGATGATTTAAATACAATTTTGAAAAATGAGCACGATGAATTGATTTATATTATTTAACTTCTTTCAGCAGGTGTCCAAAAACCTGCTGAAAGAAGTTAAAGTTCGGACGCAATTATGCCGAGGCATAATTGATTCGTTCATTCTCATTTTGTACGTAGAATGAATATACACTCAAATCTCACCGTCAAAATTACGGTGAGATTTTTATGTCATTAGTCAAGACGTTTCATGATAAACTAATAGTACTCAAGAAGTATGTGGAGGGCACAAAAATGAAAAAAAGAATCGGTCTATTATACGGCGGAAAGTCAGCAGAGCATGAGGTGTCATTGTCGACGGCACGTGCAGTCACTGGAGCTTTGAATTTCGAGGAGTATGAAGTATATCCGATTTTCATTACACTTGAAGGGGAATGGCGCCGTGGTGAGCGTCTAACAAAACCAGCAAGTACAATTGAAGAATTACAATTTGGTAATGATGCAACTGTTTTGGAAAATAATATAACAGATTTTTTAATCGATAATAATGGTAAAGCTATACAATTTGATGTAATTTTCCCATTGCTTCATGGTACAAATGGGGAAGACGGAACAGTTCAAGGTTTACTAGAGGTTCTAAATTTGCCGTATGTAGGAAATGGTGTGTTAGCATCATCAGCTGGCATGGATAAAGTAATTATGAAGCAATTATTTGAAATTGCTGGTTTACCACAAGTGCCGTATACGTACTTTATTCGTAGCGACTGGGCTAATGAACAGGGAGCGATCATTGCTCGCTGTGAAGAAAAATTGGATTGGCCGATGTTTGTGAAACCTGCAAACTTGGGATCGAGTGTCGGAATTAGTAAGGCAACAAATCGCGATGAATTAGTGAAGGCTATCGAAATAGCCTTACAGTATGATCGTAAAATTGTAGTTGAGCAAGGTATTGTAGCTCGAGAAATTGAACTAGCTGTGCTAGGGAATGACTTCCCGGAAGTTTCTGTACCCGGTGAAATTAAACCAGTAACTGAGTTTTATGATTATGATTCGAAATATAAAGATGGCTCAACAGCTCTGATTATTCCTGCAGAGCTTCCTGAGAATGGAGTATCAAGTTTACAGGAGCTAGCAAAGCGTGCGTTTAAAGCTATTGATGGAAGCGGTTTAGTGCGTGCGGACTTTTTTGTGACGGCAGATAATAGCATTTTTATTAATGAAGTGAATACAATGCCAGGTTTTACACCTGTTAGTATGTATCCGCTTCTTTGGCAACATACAAATGTAAGCTATCCAGAGCTTATTAATCGTCTGATTAATTTAGCAATTGAGCGTTTTGAAGAAAAACAACAGCTTCACTATAAAAAAGACTGAGTGGGATTATTTTGAAAAAAACATTGAAGCAGTTAGCTGCATGGTTAAATGATGAAGTACCAGCTTTTGGCGATACAGTTGTATCAGGAATTTCTATTGATACACGAACAATTCAACAAGGGGATCTTTTCGTACCATTTCGTGGGGAGAAGGTCAATGGACATAAATTTGTTCTGCAAGCTTTTGAAAAAGGGGCAGGAGCTTCTCTTTGGCAGAAAGATGAACCAAATCCACCACAAGGTGTACCATTGCTTTTTGTAGACGACTCAGAGCTTGCGTTACAGCAAATGGCAAGTGCCTATCGTAATGAGCACAAGGCTAAATTTATTGGGATTACTGGTTCAAATGGTAAGACATCCACGAAAGATATTTTAGCAGGAACGCTTGCACCATTCTTTAAAGTACAGAAGACAATTGGGAATTTTAATAATCAATTAGGCTTGCCGATTACGGTTTTACAGCTAGATGAAGATACGGATGTTGCCGTGCTTGAAATGGGTATGAGTGGATTTGGTGAAATTGAATTTTTAACGAAACTTGCTCGTCCACATATGACAGTGATTACTAATATTGGCGAGGCTCATATGCAAGATTTAGGCTCACGTGCGGGAATTGCTAAAGCAAAATTTGAAATCATTCAAGGGATGCAATCAGATGGAGTGCTATTTTATGATGGTGATGAACCATTGCTTCAGGAGCTTGTTGCGCAAGAGCAACAGTTAAATGCAATGGCATTTGGCTTAGAGCACGGTAATCTATTGTATGCTGACAATATTGAGGCTACTGCTGATGGTAGTAGCTTCACTACACATGGTGTGATTGAAGGAGATTTCTTTATTTCAGTTCTCGGGAAGCATCAAGTGAAAAATACGTTAGTTGCTATGTTAATTTCTCAAAAGCTAGGTTTAAATGATGATCAAATTCGTGCATCCTTAAAACAAGTGGCCCTTACAGACATGCGCATGCAACAAGTACAGGGAACAAATGGTGCATTGTTTATTAATGATGCATATAATGCCGCTCCAACTTCTGTCAAAGCAGCTATTCAATTTATAGCGTCGACAACGATTCGCCCAGAAAAATGGCTTGTGTTAGGTGACATGCTTGAACTTGGACCAAACGAAAAGAGCTTCCATAAAGACTTATCGGAGGATATCCATGCTGAAGAAATCTCTTATGTATGCTTATTTGGTCCACGCATGACTTATTTAAATGAAGTATTAAAAGAACGTTTTGATGCGGATCATTTGTTATATGTAGAGGATGATTATACGCCAATTATCGAAAAAATACAGCAAGCTAACGAGGAGTCCATCATCTTACTAAAAGGCTCTCGCGGTATGAAATTAGAAACGATTTTACATGCATTTACTGAATAAGATGAAACTTTTATCAGAGGGGATGAAGACCCTCTCTGATTATAAGAAATCGGTGGGACACGCTCTCACCGATTTCTTCATATTATCTTAAGTTTATATTTAGAGGTGAAAGCAATTGTCAGTAGGTGTGTTATGTATACATGGATTTTCCGGAGGACCTTATGAAGTAGAACCTTTTACTACCTATTTACGTGCGAATACAAATTGGCTAATTGAACAACCTACTTTATCAGGGCACGGGGAGGAGTTGCATATGCGTGGATTCACCGCTAAGCATTGGCTGATGGACGCCGAGTTGGCTTTTCGTGCTCTTGCCAAAAAGGTAGATGAAGTAATAGTGGTTGGGTTTTCAATGGGAGGCATTATAGCGTTGTACTTAGCCAAGCGTTATAAAGTGAAAAAGCTCGTGTTATTAAGTGCTGCTGCCAAATATGTGAGTCCTAAGCAACTGGTCAAGGATTTTAAAATGCTTGCTACAGAGGCATACAATCGTAATCTGTCTAATAATGAGCTGTTTTTGCGCTACCGTCATAAGTTTAACAATGTACCTTTAGCGTCAACAATAGAATTCATGAGGCTTGTCCGGATGGTGGAGCCATATTACAAAGATATCCAAATTCCGGTGTATATTGTACAGGGAAAATTAGATGGTATAGTGCCCTATCATACTGCTCAATTTCTATATAATACATTAACCTCGAACGATAAAACTTTGTATTTTTCTGATAAAGGGAAGCATCATATATGTTATGATGAAGGTTGCTCTGAATGGTTTCCGCAGGTTTTATTGTTTTTAAAGGGCTCCGCAAAGTAGTCAGATTATTACGACTCATGCGTTATCGTTGCATACGGTTTAAAGCCATGTTAGACTAGTGTAAGCAATGGATACATTTTGTGCGAAGACTCTTCATACTTTGGTTGAAGAGTACTTTTTTTTGAACACAACGGTTTTATTCTAAAGTGAAAAATTACGACAGAATCGAACCGCTCGGTAAAGACCGGGCTTTCCTTTTCATATAAGAGAGCTCTATGTGACATCATGTAGAGAAAATTTTTAAGTAACGGAAACGTTCCACAACACAGGCTCGAATTTGCCGACAACTTCATCTGAAAATGTAACCATTTGTCAACTTAAAAGCAGAAAAAGGAGATTGAGAAGTTTGACAAATTTTTCAGAATTAAATATTAGCGAATCTACATTACGCTCAGTAAAGCGTATGGGATTTGAAGAAGCAACACCAATCCAAGAAGGTACTATTCGTTTTGCCATTGAAGGTCGCGATGTATTAGGCCAAGCGCAAACAGGTACTGGTAAAACTGCCGCTTTCGGGATTCCACTTATTGAAAAAATCGATCCAAAAAACCCTAATATCCAAGCATTGGTAATTGCTCCAACTCGTGAATTAGCGATTCAAGTTTCAGAAGAGCTTTATAAAATTGGTTATGATAAACGTGTGAAATTGTTATCAGTTTACGGTGGTCAAGAAATCGGCCGTCAAATCCGTGCACTGAAAAATAAACCTCAAATTATCGTAGGTACACCTGGTCGTATAATTGACCATATTAATCGTCGCACTTTAAAATTAGAAGATGTTCAAACATTGGTACTTGATGAAGCTGATGAAATGTTAAACATGGGCTTTATCGATGATATTAATTCAATCTTAGAAAATGTGCCTTCTGAACGTCAAACATTATTGTTCTCAGCAACAATGCCACCAGCAATTCGCAAAATTGCTGAAACATTTATGCATGATCCAGAAATCGTAAAAATTAAAGCAAAAGAATTAACAGTTGATAACATCGATCAATATTTTGTGAAGTCTGCTGAGCGTGAAAAATTCGACATTTTATCTCGTTTATTAAACGTCCACCAACCAGAACTTGCTATCATCTTTGGACGTACAAAACGTCGCGTGGATGAGCTTGCACAAGCGTTATCAATTCGTGGTTACCTTGCTGAAGGAATCCATGGTGATTTAAGCCAAGCGAAACGTATTTCTGTGTTACGTCAATTTAAGGAAAATAAAATTGATATTCTTGTGGCAACAGATGTAGCTGCTCGTGGGCTTGATATTTCTGGTGTAACACATGTTTATAACTTTGATATTCCTCAAGATCCTGAGTCTTATGTTCACCGTATTGGTCGTACAGGTCGTGCAGGTAAATCAGGTCTTGCAGTAACATTTGTAACACCACGCGAAATGGGTTACCTACGTATTGTAGAAGAAACAACGAAAAAACGTATGACACCACTTCGACCACCAACATCGGACGAAGCTTTAGTGGGTCAACAACGCCTATCTATGGAGACACTAGAAGGTCTTATTGCGAACAATGATTTAGGTGATTATCGTATACTTGCGACAGAATTACTTGAAAACCATGATGCAATCGATGTTGTAGCTGCTGCACTTCGTTCATTAACAAAAGAGCCAGATGACTCGCCAGTAACAATTACTGAAGAACGACCATTACCAATGCGTCGTGAGCGTTCTGGTAACCGTGGCGGAGGAGATCGCGGACGCGGTGGTAACCGTAGCTTTAATGGACGTCGAGAAGGCGGACGTGGCGGAGATCGTCGTGGTGGAAGTGGAAATGGAAATCGTCGAGAAGGCGGACGTCGTGACGGAGGTCGCCGTGAAGGTGGACAAGGTCGTTCACGCGCACCACGTCGTCACGAAGACTAACTTTATCTTCATCAAAATGATTAAACCTTACAGTCAAAGTGCTGTAAGGTTTTTTATTGTGGTATACATAAAATGTGGAGGAATAATCTACACCGACAGATAAAAAACGAGAGGTTTCTGTACTTGATAAGATCTTTGGGAAATAGAGAAAGGAGAAGCCTAGCAAAACAGTTGAGGATGCTACGAATTGTGCCCCATCCCAACGTTTGCTTTAAAACCATTTTTTTAGCTCATCACCAAAAGTTGGGATGACATTTATTTAGATTTAGGCCCTGTATAAAAGTTGATTGGAGTGGATGGGACCCTGGAGCGAAGCGGCTCATCGGACGCCCTCGGGAAAGCGCCCAGTCGGAACGGAAATTAACCACACGGTATAATTATGAACCATTTTTTGCATATTTTTGAAACAAAACGATTATTAATTTCGTATACAAAGTTATAGAAAGAGAGGGAACAACTTTGAGAGCAGAACCAATTCATAAAATTTCTCGAAAAGGGTTAACAGTGTGGCGTTTATATGGAGTATTGCAAACGTTACTGCTATTAATCATAGCCGTGTTAGTATGCTACGGTACCTATTATTTTGAATGGCCATCATTTATTTATTTCATTGCAGTTGCTGTAGTCATACTAAGTGCTGTCCTATCTGCTTATCTATTTCCGAAGATCAGATGGGAACGATGGCGCTATGAGGTGCGTGAAAATGAGATTGAGGTGCAACATGGTTTATTTGTTGTTAAACGTACACTCATTCCGATGGTGCGCGTACAACATGTTGATACGACACAAGGGCCGATATTAAAAAGATATGGTTTGGGTAATATTTCAATATCGACAGCGGCAACTGTACATACAATCCCAGCACTTGTCATGGAAGAGGCTGATGGGCTTCGTGCCCGTATTTCGGAATTAGCAAGGGTGGCGGAAGATGATGTCTAAGGAAATAAATCGTTTACACCCAGTATCGGCTATTATTACAAGTGCGAAAGCATTAAAAAGTATGATTATACCTGTTGCCATTATTATTGTAACGAATGGTTTTAATTTTTCTTTTAATTTTCATAGTGAACATTTTTTTCAAACGGTTTTATTGTTCGGTGTATGGGGAGTAGCTGCTTTACTTTCGCTTGTTAGTGGTATTGTTAAATGGCGTACATTTGTCTATTGGTTTGAAGATGGAGAGTTACGTGTAAAATACGGCTTGTTTGTTAAAAAGAAACGTTACATCCCGTTTGAACGTATTCAAAGTTTAAATTACAATGAGGGTATTTTACATCGCTTATTAGGCTTAGTAAAGGTGCAGGTTGAAACTGCAGGAAGTAAGGATGGGAAACCTGAGGTAGAGTTAACGGCAATACGAAAGGCAGCAGCAGATGTCATAGAGTTGGAAATGCACCGTGCAAAAAACCAAGTAATTGAACAAACAGCTGATGAGCGATCACTTCCAATAGAAGAGGAAGTATTGATTCCGACGATTTATCGTATGTCTATACGTGATTTACTTGTATTGGCAACAACTTCAGGTGGTATTGGGGTCGTGTTGTCGGGACTTGCAGCAGCCGTCTCTCAGTTTTCAGATATAATCCCATATGAAACGGTCTTTCACGAGCTAGCTGACTTCGTGAAAATTGGTGTATTTTTAGTTGCGCTAATAGTGATGCTTATCCTCATTGTGGCATGGGGTGTGTCGGTGGTCATTACGCTGATCAATTATTATGATTATACAGTCCGAATTGAAGACGAAAAGCTTATTATTACAAAAGGGCTGCTTGAGAAAAAGCGAATTACATTGCCTTTAAATCGAATTCAGGCCATTCGAATTGTAGAGAATCCATTGCGACAATGGTTTGGCTTTGCAACTGTAGTTGTTGAGAGTGCCGGAGGAAACGGTGAAGATGGGAAAGATAAAAAAATTACGCTATTCCCGCTTATTCAGAAAAGGGATTGTCTGCAAACGTTAGAACAGCTTTTTCCAGAGATGAATTGGCGTCCAGAATTTATCCGTACGCCAAAGCGAGCTCGTTCATTTTTTTACCGAATTGATTTTATTTGGCTCATACCTATAATTGGAGCATGTAGTTATTTCTTATATCCGTATGGGTTGCTTTCATTGCTGTTAATTCCAATAACGATATTACTTGGTATTTGGCAACATAAAACTGCTGGTTATAAGATCGATAGAAAGCAATTAACTATGCAATATCGTGTGTTCAGTCGCATAACAATTTTCATGGAGAAAAAACGTATACAATCTATTGAAAGTACGCAAACGTATTTCCAAAGAAGAAAAAATGTTATGTCTATAAAAGCAACGGTAATGTCAGGAATGACTGGTATGACAGGGAATGTGCCGAGCTTAGAGCAGCAAGATGCTGAATCAATATTATCTTGGTATGAACATTAAATTTACTATCTGGCTAACCCTTACAATTTATAGTGAGGATTAGCTTTTTTTATCTGTAAATTTAGGTAAATACTGTATATAATAGAGTAGTGAAATAAACAGAATATGCGGAATTTTATTTGAATATGGCTCATCCAAAAAAGCGCATTTAGAATTGCTGGATTTAAGTGATGTAGATAGATTATTTGCATTGACTGATTGTTCGAGGGAGACATTGCGAGAATGGCTACTCTTTGTAGGTCATGGTAGAGGACTCAAAGTGATTCGTAAACTGAGTGGAACAATAATAAAGAAAGCGAAGGAAAATATGAAATTGAAGAAGATGAGGATGACGCTCTAGCATAAAGCAGAAGAGGAGTATTCTCCAGTGATAGCTTATCACCGTAAGAAAACTCCTCTTCAAGATTGTTATTTACCTGCCATCTTTTGTTTGCGCCAGCTTAAAATTCTATTTGGATGTAAGTATATGAGTCCGAGAAGGAATCCTGCTACTAAACCACCTAAGTGAGCATAGACATCATTTTGCTGTAAAAAAGTCATAATAACACTGATAATAATAATTGGTAAAATAAGTTTACGAAGCATTGGCATTGTGCGGCGTGTATAGAAGACAAGCGCCCCGAAAGCACCGAATATTCCGAATATAGCACCGCTTGCGCCGAGACTTGCATAACTACTATCACTAAATAGATAGGTTGCTATGTTTCCTACAATACCAGATAATAAATAAATCGTAATAAAGCGAGCCTTACCAGCGATTTTTTCAAGCTCCGGTCCGAATAAAAACAGTGAAAACATATTAAAGAAAACATGCGAAAAGTCAACATGTAAAAACATTGCGGAAATAACACGCCACCATTCACCTTGTTGTATAAAGGCGTTCACTTGGACTCCGTAAATCTCTATGAGTTTTCCTACACCAGGTAAAAGAGTTAATACATAAATAATAAAATTAATCGCTATTAACGTCGAAACAATGGGATAATACTTTGTATATTGTTTAAAGTTTTCTGTTCTGCTAAACATGGCTCCACCTCGATTTACAATTATTATACATGGCTTTCGGGAAATAGGAAAAGGAGAAGTTCATATGATTAAAGGAATTGGTCTCGACATTGTAGAGATCGACCGTATTGTTAAAGCAATGATGAGAACAAATAAATTTAAAGACCGCATTTTATCTGAAAAGGAAAAAGTTTTGTTTGATACACATTCAGAAACTCGTAGAATAGAATTTTTAGCTGGACGATTTGCTGCAAAAGAAGCATTTTCAAAAGCATTAGGAACAGGTATCGGTGAAGAATGTAAGCTTCATGATATTGAAATTTTAAGAGGGGAAGCTGGTAACCCAGTTTTATATTTTAAAGGAGAACTAGTAAATGGTTTTGTTAGTATTACCCATACTAAGGAATACGCAGCGGCACAAGTAATATTATTACAATAAATAATGATAAACACAGCTTTCGCCATATAAAACATAAAAAAGGCTCATCACCAAAACACCAAAAGTTGTGGGTGGCATTTGGCCGCCTACAGGAAAACGCCCAGTCTGAACGGAAATCAACCACACGTTATGATGATGAGCAATTGAAAAGTAAATAAATTTCTGATAAATATATTGCCTTTTCTTCAAAAGACATAACTGACAAATACGGTTCATATATTGTCGTAGTGGATTTGAAAGAAGAAAGGGTGAAAGCGTGGGCAACCGTATAGTTAAATGGCTCGTCTTACTTTGTACGATAATACTTTTATCGGCATGTGGTGCAACCTCACAGGAAAAAGTGTTGAAGAAAGTAAATGGAAAATGGGCAGAGACAAATGGTTATGAGTTGAACGCTACGATGGAGATTAAATCTGGTGGGGAGCCGAGAAAATATGATGTAACAGTTTGGCATACGAAACCTGATTTCTATCGAGTAGAAGTAGTAGAAAGTGGGAAAGATGTTTCACAAATGATTGTGCGAAACGCAGATGGAGTTTTTGTAGTCACACCTACTTTAAACAAAATGTATAAATTCCAAAGTGATTGGCCAAAGAAAAATAGTCAGGCTTATTTAATAGGGGCACTAGCAGAAGATTTAGCTGAAGATAAAAATTTAGTCATGAAAGAGGAAGACAAAGCATATATATTTGAAGCGGCTACTAGAAATAGCTATAAAAATAGTATGCCTCATCAAGTTATAACGGTTGATAAGAAAACAATGCTACCAACTTCAGTAGTAATTATGAATGATGTAAAAGAAGAGCAAATTCGTATCACATTTAAAAATATAAAATTAGGTGTCCAACACGCAGCTAAAGAGTATGCGGTTGAGCAATTTACGGAAACAGATGAAACAAAAGGTGAACAAGCTGCACCACCAGCAAAAGATAGCAAAGACAGCAAAGAGAACAAAGAGAGCACAGACAACAACGAAGGCAAAGATGAAAAAGAAGGAAAAGAAGCAGTAGGTGCTGAAGTCGAATATAAAGAGTTCCAAACACATTACCCTGTTGTGAATTGGGCGAAAATGGTGGATGAGCAAGTTATTCAAGATGGTGGAATGGAACGTGTCATCTTAACATTCGAAGGTGAAAAGGCATTCACGGTAATGCAACAACCAGCTATGAAAGGAAATGCTATGTTACCGGTATCAACTCCTGGCGATCCAGTTGATTTAGGCTTTACGATTGGGGCTATTACAGATACATCTATTAGCTGGGAAAAAGATGGCGTCGCATTCTTTGTAGCGTCGAGTAAATTGACTCGTGAAGAAATGGTGGAAGTTGCAGCTTCTATGACGATGAGTAGTATGAAGTAATGCTTCAAGCTACAGCTTTCTGCAGGAAGCTGTAGCTTGCTAAGTAAATAGTGTAGTTTTGATGAATAGTAACTGTTTAGAAAGTGTTAAGCCATATATTATACGATAGAGGTTATGTAGAAAAAAAGTCTAATATAGAATAACTTGGGTACAATAGATAAAAAGAAATTAAAGCAATACATAATGTTTTAATAAAAAATAAAGAGGGTATTCTAATGAAGATACAGCAGTATTTTAGACCAACCAAAGCAATTGTAGACTTACACGCAATCCAACAAAACGTAAAAAATTTAAAAAAGCTACTTCAACCTAATGTTCAAATTATTGCTGTAGTAAAGGCAAATGCATACGGTCATGGAGATGTAGCAGTTGCAAAAGCGGCACTTGAGGCCGGCGCAACAATGCTTGCTGTTGCAACACCTGACGAAGCATTACATATTCGAGCACATTTTGAAGAACCAGACATACTTATATTGGGTGCCTCACCTGTTTCGTTTGTACCATATGCTGCAAAGCAGCGCATAATTCTTACGGCATTTGCAAATGAATGGGTACAACAAGCTGCTCCGCTCATAGCTAATGAAGAAAATCCTTTACGACTACATATAAAAGTAGATAGCGGAATGGGTAGAATTGGTGTTCGTTCCGAGCATGAATTATTGGATCTTTATCGAACAATACAAAATACGGTGAATGCTGAAGTTGATGGGATATTTACACACTTTGCGACAGCAGATGAAGAGGATACATCATACTTCGATAGCCAGGCACATTTTTTTGAGAAATGTGTAACTGTATTGCCTGAAAAGCCTAGACTTGTTCATGCATCAAACACGGCTACATCCTTAGTGAAAAATGCGCATTTACAATTTGACGCTGTTAGATATGGTATTTCAATGTATGGATTATCACCATCTCCTTATGTGGAAGGTGTTTTACCATTTCCGTTACAGCCGGCGTTTTCACTCGAGAGTGAGCTAGTACATGTGAAACATTTACAAGCAGGTGAATCAGTTGGCTACGGAGCTGCATTTGTAGCCCCTTCTGATATGTGGATAGGAACAATACCAGTAGGTTATGCTGATGGAGTAATTCGTAAACTAGGTGGACAAGAAGTATTAATTGATGGACAAAGAATGCCGATTGTTGGACGAATTTGTATGGACCAATGTATGGTTGCCTTGCCAAAAGCATATGCTATAGGTGAGAAAGTAACACTCATTGGTCGTCAAGGGCAGGATGTTATTTCAATGAATGAATGGGCAAGGAAGCTTGAAACCATTAATTATGAAGTACCATGCATTATTACAGCAAGAGTTCCTAGATTATACATTTGACTTTAGCCTCAGCTGAGAAGAAGTTTCTTCTCCGTAGAGGAAAAGAATTTTGTATAGGTGGTCTTAAGTAAAGTCAACGTTTACTTTGGACAAATGAATACTATACAAATGCTATTTAAAAAACTTGGTAAATGAACTACTACTGGAGAAAATGTTAATACTAAAAAGCTGAGCAATTCACAATTGGTGATCTATTGCAAGGTGAATGTATCGGCATATACCTTCGACAACCAACATATTATTACAACTTGGACTTTAAATTGTAAGATATTGTGTCATTTCGTGTCTTTTCAACAATATCTTTCAATGGTAGAATGGGTAGTAATGAAAAAGTGGATGGTTCCGTTGGAGGTGCTTGCTGTGTACGAGAAAAGGTTAAGAGAAGCTACAATTGCTGTTCAAGACAGACTATTTCTACAAACAAAGGAAGTAATTGAAAGTGAATCTTTGGCGCGTACTTTGTCGCGCGTAGTTTTAATGCAGGAGCAACCAAATCAAATACGGGAAGCTATGATGAAAGGATATGTTGAAATGTCTCATATTAATCTGAAGATTGCAAGTGAATGCTTGCATGCAGAATATGAAGCACAACATACAGTGGAGCGTCTCGTTAGCGGGGGATGACACTTTGAATGTAAAACGTGGTGACGTTTTTTTTGCAGATTTATCGCCGGTAGTTGGGTCCGAGCAAGGGGGCACTAGACCGGTGCTAATTATTCAAAATGATATTGGCAATCGATTTAGTCCGACTGTCATCATCGCAGCTATTACTGCACAGATTCAAAAAGCAAAGTTACCGACGCACGTTGAAATCAATGCTGAAAAGTATGGTTTTGAACGTGATTCGGTTATTCTGCTTGAGCAAGTGCGAACGATTGATAAGTCAAGATTGACTGATCGTATTACGCAACTTGATCATGCTGTGATGGAGAAAGTTGATGGTGCATTGATGATTAGTTTAGGACTTGTTAAATTTTGATATACATATGTGTATAGAGGTATCGGGATGATTTTTCATCTCGATGCTTTTTTTGTTGCTTAAATAGTTCTTTACCATAAATTGAATTTACTTTTCAAAAATGGTATTAATAGATTAAAGATGAAGTAAAGATTTATATCTAGAATAGATTTTTGAAAAATTTTCCGAGAGGTTTAAGGAAAAATACATAGAATTTTATGGATTAATACTAAAACCTGTTCTTGATTAAAAAGTAAGCTGATATAAAAACACATGGAGCGAGGGAGGTACGCCCTCATAAAGCGTAGAGTGGAATGTGTTATTCAAGTACATTTTTTGGTAAAGAGCCTGAAATAAAAAATAATCAAGCAGGTCGAATGAAAGTGTAAGAGTAAAACTCCGAAAGGAATTGGGGGAGCAACAGTGACATTTAAGTCTTCGGTTGAAATTATTACTGAGTGGGATATAGTTGCAGCAAGACAACTGGGGCGTGACGAAGCAAAGGCACTTGGATTTGGCATTGTTGATCAGGCTCGAATCACCACAGCTATTAGTGAGTTAGCTCGAAATATATATTTATATGCAAGGGTAGGTGTCATTGAAGTTGAAAAAGTTGAGACGGACGTTGAGAAGAAAATAGTTGTTATTGCAACTGATCAAGGTCCAGGAATAAAAGATGTTCGGAAAGTGATGGGGGATGGCTACTCCACTTCAGGAGGGCTCGGTGCAGGCTTACCGGGCGTTAATAGATTGATGGACAGTATGGTTATACAATCGGTTGTCGGAGAAGGTACGACGATAAGGGCTGAAAAACGGTTGCGTTAGGATGTGAAAATATTGAAACAATTAGAATCTCAATATGAGAAGATTTTGTCGGATTACATGTCCGATCAAACCGAAAAGAATTTGTATATTGCTCAAAATTTCACTCGTCAATTAATTCAAAAGAATATTTCGCCTGAGGATGTTGTAAATATTCATAAAAATGCAGTTGGAAAGATCTTTCCGGATAGAGTGGGGGAAGATCAGCCCGCATATGATTTTCTTATCGAAGTAATGGTGCATTACGGAATGGCGCATAGAGAGCATCAAAGCCTGCTACAAATACAAGCAGAGTATGAAATGGAAATGAAAATTGCTACAGACATTCAAAAAACATTACTTAAAACAGTCGTACCACAACTATCGAGTATTGATATAGGAATGATATCGATTCCGTTCCGTAAGATGAATGGAGACTATGTGCATTTTTTGCATGATCGAGAGGATTATTTAAGTGTAGCTGTGACTGACGTAGTTGGTAAAGGTGTTCCAGCTGCATTGTGCATGTCTATGGTGAAGTATGGTCTTGAAACGTTAGAATACGCTTATAAAGATCCTTCGTATGTATTAGAAGTCATCAATCGAGTAATTGAAAAAGGTGTAGATGACAGTATGTTTGTCTCCATGTTTTACGGTTGCTTGGATATACAAAACAGTATTTTTTCATATGCTTCTGCAGGTCATGAGCCAGCGCTGCATTATAGCGCTAAACAGGGTGAATTTTTCTCTCTAGAAGCGAAAGGGCTATTATTAGGTGTGTTGTCTGAATCAAAATATTCGTATAATGAAATTTTTTTAGAAGATAAAGACATCGTAATAATGATGACAGATGGTGTTACTGAGTTCAGATCGAGGGATGATTTAAATTCACGTGAGATCATTACATCATTGATAGTGGAGAATAAGCATGTATCAGCGCAGCAACTATGTAATCTGCTTTATAAGCAAATTGAAAAAATACAGGATTTTAAACTATCAGATGATTTTACGGTAGTCATTATAAAAAATTAGATGTTTAAGTTTATTTTTTTGTAATTAAGGGAAAAGAAGAATAGTCTCACAAATATGGTGGAGGTGTGTTGTAATGGATATGGCGATACATTTTAAAGAACTGGATAATAAATTATACGGATTTGTTGAGGGTGAAATAGATACTTTTACTGCTTCAAGGCTAAGAGAGGAATTAGAAGCAGTGAAGATTACGGAAGGATTAGAAATAGAGCTGAATTTATCAAAAGTGAATTATATGGATAGTACAGGTCTGGGGATATTTGTCGCCTTTTATAAAAGAGCATTACGTGAAAAGGGTAAAGTTAAACTTGTTGGTTTATCGAATAGACTACAAAGATTATTTGAAATTACTGGTTTAAGCGACTTAATGGATATTGAGACTGATAAAAAGGTGGAACTACGAAAATGAAGGAATTTGATTATATTGAGATAAGGGTTCC
This sequence comes from Lysinibacillus sp. TE18511, assembly GCF_054062295.1. NCBI lineage: Bacteria > Bacillati > Bacillota > Bacilli > Caryophanales > Bacillaceae > Lysinibacillus > Lysinibacillus sp. TE18511. The sequence goes on along the minus strand of NZ_JBSSFD010000002.1, from coordinate 5,463 downwards.
TGCAAAACCGCAATTTGTCAGCGTGATTCGATTAACAGTTTCTGGTTTAGCTAGTCGTATTGGATTTAATTATGATGATATCGAGGACTTAAAAATTGCAGCAAGTGAAGCAGTAACGAACGTTGTACATCATGCCTATAAGGATGATGAAGAAGGCGAAATCGTTATTGGTTGCGCTTTGTATGAAAATAAAATAGAAATGATGATTGCAGATTATGGCAATAGTTTTAATTTTGAGGAGATAAAGTCGAAAATTGGTCCGTATCACCCTGAAGAGAGTATTGCGGGACTACGTGAAGGTGGTTTAGGACTGTATTTAATGGAAACTTTGATGGATGAGGTGATGATAAATAACGATGGTGGCGTAACTGTTTTCATGACAAAGTATGTCGCTAGAGAGCAGGTGGAAAAAAATGTCGAAAGAATCGTTACATAAATCTTCATCCAGGGAAGATGTATTGAAATGGATTGCATTGTACCAGTCAACAGAAGATGATGAAGCGCAAACAAATTTAGTGATTCATTATCAATATTTAGTTGAGTCGATTGCACGCAAATATTCGAATAGTAAATTTTATAGTGATGATATTGCTCAAGTAGGTATGCTGGGGTTGCTAGGTGCAATAAAACGTTTTGACCTTAATGTTGGTCGAAGTTTTGAGGCATTTGCTGTGCCAACGATTGTGGGAGAAATCAAGCGCTTTTTACGCGATAAAACATGGGATGTTCACGTACCAAGACGAATAAAAGAATTAGGACCGCGAATTAAAACAACAGTGGAAACGTTGACAATTGAGTTGCAGCGTTCTCCATCTATTAAGGAAATCGCGGATCAATTAGAGGTGCAGGAGGAAGAAGTATTAGAAGCTATGGAGATGAGCCGTAGTTACCATGCTCTTTCTATGGATCATTCAATAGAATCAGATTCTGACGGAAGCCCAGTAACGTTATTTGATATTATGGGTGAAGAAGATGACGGCTATGAAATGACTAACAAAAGAATGGTGATTTCTGATGCAATAAGTGTTTTAAGTGAGAGAGAAAAACAAATAATTCAGCTTACATATTTAGAGCAACTTACTCAAACAGAAGTTGGAGAACGATTAGGAATTTCTCAAATGCATGTATCTAGAATACAAAGGAAGGCAATAAAGAAATTACAGGAGGCTATCCTAGCAAGTGATGGCGTTTCGCTCTAAATTTTTGATGAGGCGTTGAGTGCTATTAAGTTAAATATCCTAAAGTAATAAACGCTTCTTACTTATTAGAATAGAAATAATAGTTTTTTATTGAGCGATAAATGGATTTTTTTGTTGTGATTTCGCTAATATATTTCCATTTTTAACTGATTGTAGCTACGGGCTACCCGAGTGCTCTGTCGCTTCGCTTTCGTCGTAGAGCAGAGCTTCCTGCAGGAAAGCGAGTAGTCCGTAGCGGAACCCAGAGCCTTCTAATTAATTAGGGAGGATAAAGATGGTTATTCAACACACCTGTTAAAATAGTTTGCTCTACTTTCAGAGTAGACTATTTTTTTGCATTTTTAGTAAAGTGTAATGGTAAAATGAAAATAAAAAAGGTAGTGATGATGTGGAACAAAAGCAAATGTTACAGCTCATTGCAAAAGATGTAGCTATCAAGCCAGGTCAAGTCGAGGCTGTTATAAAATTATTAGAAGAAGGAAATACCGTGCCATTCATTGCACGTTATCGAAAAGAAGCTACTGGGTCCCTTGATGAGGTACAGATTAAAGCTGTAGAGGATCGCTATCACTACATACAGCAGCTTGAGCAACGTAAAGAAGAGGTTATACGATTAATCCAGGAACAAAATAAACTAACTCCTGAATTAGAACAAGCTATTCGAGTAGCAACTGTTTTACAGCGTGTAGAGGATTTATATAGACCTTATAAACAAAAACGCCGAACAAAGGCGACAATAGCGAAAGAAAAAGGGTTAGAACCACTTGCAGATCTTCTATTAGAGTATCGTAGTGATGCATTAGAACAATTAGCGATGGCTTTCGTAGATGAAGAGAAAGTTGCTAATGTAGAGGATGCATTAGCTGGGGCACGAGATATTTTAGCAGAGCGTTTTGCTGATGACGCAGCAATCCGTGAAAAAATTCGTTCGTATTCCTGGAAAGATGGAGTACTCGTAACAAGTGTGAAAAAAGCAGAGGCAGACGAAAAAAACGTTTTCGAAATGTATTACGAATACGAAGAGCCTGTAAATCGCATCGTTCCACACCGTATATTAGCTGTTAATCGTGGTGAGAAAGAAGAAATATTAAAGGTGGCAATTCATGTACCAGTAGATCGAGTATTGATGATTATGTGGAAGGAATGGATTCCTGCTACAGGTTCCTCTCCAGCAATTGCTGAAGTGAAGCTAGCAATTGAGGATTCGTATAAGCGTCTAATTCAGCCTTCTATTGAAAGAGAGTTACGAAATGAACTTACAGAGAAGGCAGAAGCGCAGGCTATCCATATTTTCTCTGAGAATTTACGCAATCTTTTATTACAGCCTCCGATGAAAGGGAAGTATGTATTGGGTGTTGATCCAGCCTACCGTACAGGCTGTAAATTAGCTGTTGTAGATGAAACAGGGAAAATGTTAGAGGTTACAGCCGTTTATCCACATCCTCCAAAACCGAATGTAGCAAAATCAAAAGCAATTGTGAAAGGAATTTTGACAAAATATCCAATTACTATAATTGCTATCGGTAATGGTACTGCCTCACGCGAAACAGAACAATTTATTGCAGATGTATTGAATGAGCTTGAAACTGATGTAGCCTATGTTATTGTCAATGAAGCGGGAGCATCTGTTTATTCAGCCTCTGAAATTGCACGTACAGAATTTCCGGATTTACAAGTAGAGCAACGTAGTGCAGTTTCTATTGCACGTCGCCTGCAAGATCCGTTGTCGGAGTTAGTGAAAATTGAGCCAAAAGCAGTTGGAGTAGGTCAGTATCAACATGATGTCTCTCAAAAGAAATTGACGGAGTCCTTAACATTTATAGTAGAAACAGCGGTTAACCAAGTTGGCGTTGATGTTAATACAGCTTCAGCTTCACTACTACAATACGTTTCCGGATTATCGAAAACGGTTGCGGAGAATATTGTGAAGGTACGAGAAGAAAATGGACAATTTACGACACGTGCTCAACTAAAGAAAATTCCACGACTTGGTGCCAAAACGTATGAACAAGCAATTGGTTTTTTACGTGTTCCAGAAGCAAAAAATGCATTCGACGCGACGGGTATTCACCCTGAAAGCTATAGTGTAGCAGAGCGGATTTTAGAGGTAGCGCAAATTGATAAAAAAGAGATTGGGACGCAGAAGGCGGAGGAATCTATTGCATCCCTAGGTGTACAAAATTTAAGCGAGATTTTAGGTATTGGAGCAGTCACAATTCAAGATATTGTAGATACATTAATGAAACCTAGTCGCGATCCACGTGATGCATTCCCTCAACCACTACTGAAAACGGATGTATTAAAAATGGAAGATTTACAAGTTGGGATGGAATTGCAAGGTACAGTGAGAAACGTAGTTGATTTCGGAGCATTTGTAGATATTGGAGTGAAGCAGGACGGGCTTGTGCATATTTCTAAATTGCAAAAAAGACGTATTAAACATCCATTAGAAGTTGTTGCACTAGGAGATATTGTAACGGTTTGGGTAGAACAAATAGATGTCAATAAAGGGCGTATCGCTTTAACGATGCTTCCTCCTAAAATTCAAACGATCGAAGTGTAATAAATTAATACCACACTGTCTATACTACGCAGTGTGGTATTCTTGTTGTTAGAGGTGAACTAGCTATGAACAATGAGGAACTACAAAGTCTTATCAGTAGAATATCATTAGAAAGTTTCCAGAAGCCATTTATGCATCAAGCATATTTTAATCCAAGATTACGTTCAACGGGTGGACGTTATCTTTTACAATCACACAATATAGAAATTAATCCAAAAGCGTATGAACTATATGGTATTAACGAAGTGGAGGGTATAGTTCGCCACGAATTATGTCATTATCATTTACATTTAGAAGGTAAGGGATATCAGCATCGAGACAAAGATTTTCGAGAGCTATTAAAAAAAGTAGGGGCACCTCGATTTTGCTCAGCATTGCAAACACCAAAAACTTCTCGGAAAAAGCAACGTCGTCTCCTTACATATACATGTGTAAAATGCCAACAAATATATGTAAGGAAAATTAGAATGAATGTAGAGAAATACTGCTGTAGTAAGTGTTTAGGTCGCTTAAAACTAGTGGAATAAAAAAACTTAATAAAAAGGGTTGACGTTTACTTGATATATCCCTATAATAGTAAAAGTCGACAAGATAACGACGACAAAACATATGGATTATTCCGAAGTAGCTCAGTTGGTAGTAGCACCTGACTGTTAATCAGGTTGTCGCAGGTTCGAGTCCTGCCTTCGGAGCCATGGCCCCTTGGTCAAGTGGTTAAGACACCGCCCTTTCACGGCGGTAACACGGGTTCGAATCCCGTAGGGGTCATTTTATAGTTTTATTTATAAAAATATAGAAACATTGGTCCCGTGGTGTAGCGGTTAACATGCCTGCCTGTCACGCAGGAGATCGCCGGTTCGATCCCGGTCGGGACCGCCACTTATTGGGGTATAGCCAAGCGGTAAGGCAACGGATTTTGATTCCGTCATGCCTAGGTTCGAATCCTAGTACCCCAGCCATTCATTTCTTAGTTTGAGCCATTAGCTCAGTTGGTAGAGCATCTGACTTTTAATCAGAGGGTCGAAGGTTCGAGTCCTTCATGGCTCATCTCTTTTAAGAAGAAAGGTTGACTTTTACGATTATTATAATATAATGAAAAAAAGTCGCTAATTGAATGCGGTCGTGGCGGAATGGCAGACGCGCTAGGTTGAGGGCCTAGTGGGGGCAACCCCGTGGAGGTTCAAGTCCTCTCGGCCGCACCAAGTCGATTTATCAATACATGCGCCCGTAGCTCAATTGGATAGAGCGTCTGACTACGGATCAGAAGGTTATGGGTTCGACTCCTGTCGGGCGCGCCATTTAAATAAATATTATTTCTTGCGGGTGTAGTTTAATGGTAAAACCTCAGCCTTCCAAGCTGATGTCGTGAGTTCGATTCTCATCACCCGCTCCAAAAAAACTTTTTAAAAACTTGTTGACAATCAAATCTTTATGTCGTAAGATATAAGAAGTTGTCGATAAGAGATAACAACATGAACCTTGAAAACTGAACAAGCAAAACGTAATCAATAAAGTTTTTAGTAGCTAACCTTGAGTTAGTGAACGAAACAAAATTTTGGACATCAAACATGATGCCAGCAAAACAATTTGAGCTAATCAAATTTCTTTTTATGGAGAGTTTGATCCTGGCTCAGGACGAACGCTGGCGGCGTGCCTAATACATGCAAGTCGAGCGAACAGAGAAGGAGCTTGCTCCTTTGA